>NZ_JAYGIC010000001.1:0-41271 GCF_034931105.1 Synechococcus sp. CCY9201
GTGAGGCTCGCCTGCGAAAGGACCGGCACCGCCAGGTAGGGGTGCAACCCGAAGGCGAAGGGCATGGGCGGATCCAGGGGCCCACCCGTGTGGGTGACCGTGGCCTCGATCGCCAGGGCTCCCGGTTGCAACCGCAGCTCCAACGCCAGCCGGAAGGAGAAGGGATAGTGGGCTCGGGTGGTGCTGGGTCCATCCTCCAGGGTGAGGCGAACACCGCAGCCATCCGGCAGAGGATCGAGGCCCCAGGGCAGATCGCGGGCAAAGCCATGCTGGGAGAGCGGATAGCGCCCCTGGGGCAGCACCAGTTCGTTGCCGGCCAGATTGCCGCAGATGGGAAACAGCACCGGCATCCCTCCCCGCACCGACAGGGCGGGATCGGCGAACCGTTCCGCGTCGAAGTAGAGGATCTCGCGGCCGCCCCAGGGCCCATGGCAGAGCCAGCCGGTCAGCAGGCCGCCCCGTTCGGGTACCAGGCGCAGGGCATCGCCGCTGATCGGGTCGGTGAGGAGCCAGTGGGGATAGGGCTCAGAGCACGGGCGCAGCATCCGGCCGGGGATCCGCGGGCATCCCGACCGTAGGCGGAGTCTGCGCCGCCGGCAGCGCGGCCAGCCACGCGAGCAGGGCCCGGTTCACTTGATCGGGCACCTCATCGTGGGGGCAATGGCCGGCCTCCAGCACCACCTCACTGGTGGCCGCCGGCGCGTGGCGCTGGAAGGCGGCGCGGCGACCGGCGGCGTTGATCCAGGGATCGCGGATGCCCCAGAGCAGCAGCAGCGGTGCCTCCAGCTGGGCGAACAGCTCGTCCAGCGGCTGACCGCGGGGGATGTCGAACACGGTGCGGAACACCCCGAAGGCACCGGGATCGAGCGACGGGCGCCGGATCGCTTCGACCAGCTCCTCATCGACGTTGGTGCGATCCACATACACCTGCCGCAGGGTGCGGCGGATCGTGGAGGGTCGCCGCAGATTCTCGAACAGCAGGCGCTGCAGCACCGGGCTGCGCAGCAGGGCGCCGCCGATGGTGCGGCGGGCGATCGCCCCCCAGCCGGCGGGCGGAATCTGCTCGTCGCTGAAGGGCCCGGCCGCATTCAGGAGCACCACGCCAGCGGCCTGATCCCCCAGGGCCGCTCCGGCCGCCAAGGCCGCGAATCCACCCAGGGAGTTTCCCACCAGCACGGTGGGGCGTCCGATGCGCTCCTGCACGTAGGCGCAGAGCTGGTCGCGCCAGAGGGCGCCGCCATACTCCGGCCCGGCCGGTTTGGCACTGCGGCCGAAGCCCAGCAGATCGATGGCATGCACCTCGTGGTGCTCCGCCAGCACCGGGATGTTGTGGCGCCAGTGATCGGTGGAAGCCCCGAAGCCATGCACCAGCAGGATCGCCGGCCCCAGCGGCCTGGCTGGAGAGCGGCGCAGGCAGTGGATCGCATGGCCGCGGAACGACCAGGGCGGCGGGCAGGACCGTATGGGTTCGGCCGGAGAGAACACCACGGCAAGGCGTTGGGTGGTCGATGCTAGGCAGCACCGACGGGCTCACGCTCTGCCTGTCTCTCCCCGGATTGCCTGCCCGTTGCACTCCTTCCTTGCGCCGATCCCCCTCGCCGCCGCGGTGTTCAGCCCAGGACTCGACTGGGGTGGCCTGCTGCCCGGCATCGCCCTCTGGGCCCTGGCCCTCTATCTTCCGCTCAGCCGGCCCCTGGCCCGGTTGGAGCAGGCCCTGGCTGAGGGTCCCCTGGGCGAGATGGCGCAACAGGTTCTGCTCGCCCTCAGCAGCCTGCTCCTGGCCCTGGCGGTGGGCCTGCTCACGGAACTGGGGCTGGGCTGGGCACTGGGACCCAGCTGGGCCACGAGCCTCGGTCTGATGGGCGTGCTCGCCGGCCTGTTCTGGACCCTGGCCAGCCGTCGCGATGAACCCAGATCCTGAGCTGAGGGCGAAGGCCGGGATCAGCGCCAGTCCAGCCAGGCCAGATGCGGCACGATCGCTGCGGTCGAGGCGCGGTAAGCGGCGTAATCCGGATGGATGCCGAGAAGCTGACGCTCCTCTCGGCGGGCCTTGCCGCCCAGCACGGCGACGAGGCCAAGCAGCAGGGCCAGATGTAACAGGCTGCCCAGGGCCACGGTCACGCCGAGGGAACAGAGCAACACGGCCTGATACATCGGATGGCGGCAGCGGGCGTAGGCGCCGCTGATCATCAGGGCGGCGCCGGGGATGGGATCAGGCAGGGGGCTGAGGCTGGATCCCAGCCACCAGAAGGCCTGGGCCGCGAGGGCCAGGCCCAGCACGAACAGGGCCCAGCCCAGCAGTTCCACAGGCCAGGGCCAGACCCATCCGAAACGTGCCAGCGGGGGCCAGGCCGGCAGAGCATGGGCGGCTATCAGGATCAGCTGAGCCACCAGCCACCACTCACCGCGGCGGTTATCGAGCAAGCCGCCCCAACTGAGGCCCCAGTTCCGCACGACCGGCTGCTTCTCAACCATGGGACCAGGACCGAGCTTCTGCTCGCTTGGGATTCAGGCTGGCTGCTCAGCCGGTTCTGGTTTGCCGGCGAGCACAAAGCGCAGCAGGATCGGAGCCAGGAAGGTGGTGCCGATCACCATCAACAGGATGGCTGCATCGAGGGCGGGAGTGAGCAAACCGGCCTGAGTACCGAGCCCCAGGAAGATCAGACCGACCTCTCCACGGGGCATCATGCCGATGCCCACCACCAGGCGATTGGTCTTCTCCTTGCTGAAGTAGCTCCAGCCGGAGGCCAACTTGCCAATGATCGCCACCGTGAGCAGGAAAGCTGCCACGATCAGGCCCTCGCGATTTTCAGGATTCATCGGGTTGAGCACAGAAAGATCCATGCCCGTGCCGATCAGCACAAAGAAGATGGTGGCGAACAGGGCCACCAGCGGCTTCACCGTTTCCTGGATGGCATGGGTGTGCTTGGAGCTGCTCAGGATCAGGCCGGCCGCGAACGCTCCAAGAGCTGCTTCCAGGCCGATCGCCTGGGCCGCGAAGCACGAGAGGGAGAGCACCACAAAGGAGGCCACCACCACTTCTCCAGGGGCCTTGAGCTGATCCAGCACCCAGTCGAACAGCGGAGCAGCGGTGCGGCTGAGGAACAGGGCCGCTGCCACGAACACACCAGCGGCCACCACAAGCTTGAGGATCGGGCCGATCGAGAGGGTGCCGCCACCGGCCACGGCCACCACCACCGCCAGGATGACGATGCCGAGGATGTCGTCCAGGACGGCGGCGCCGATCACCGTCTGCCCCTCGCGGGTCTTGAGGTACTTGAGTTCGCCGAACACACTGGCGGTGATGCCGATGCTCGTGGCGGTCATGGCCGCGCCGGCGAAGACCGCCGGGATCAACGGGACATGGAAGAAGTAGAGCAGGCCAGCAGTGCCGAGGGCGAAAGGCAACACAACGCCGGTCACAGCCACCGTGGTGGCCTGCATCCCCACAGCCACGAGTTCATCAAGCTCGCTTTCCAGGCCGGTGAGGAAGAGCAGGGCATAGAGACCGATCTGGGAGACGGCCGCGAGATTGGGGAAGGTCTCCGCGTAGATCTCCCGCACCTGCTCGGGGCTCACCTCAGCCAGAGAGCTGAGCAGGTTCACGCCGAAATTCCCCAGCTGCGCGTGGGTTTCGGGAGGCACGATCAGGTGCAGACCCGACACACCGATCAGCACACCGGCAACCAGCTCGCCAAGAATCGTGGGCAATTGCAGCCGCACCATCAGCTCGGCCAGGGCTCTGGCGGCCACAAAGATCACCAGGAAACGGCCGACGGCGATCAAGGTTTCCGCCACCTCCATCTGGTGGTTGCCGATCTCGATCAGCAGCGGTGGGAAAGGCATGGAAGGACTGAAGTGGCGCGACGTTAAGTCGAATACCGAGGGATGTGGGTTTGCGGATCTCTACCGGACCATCAGGGCTGGCTATGGCAGTCATCGCTACCGTCGAACCGGCTGACCTGTGTCAGGTCCTGTGGACCTCGGCCATGCCCGCCACCCGGTCGTCCTTCCCCGGCAGCCCCCCATGACCGAGCACCAGCCCCTCACTCTGCGCCTGCCGACCCCGGGCTGTTACGCCGATCCCGATCGCAGCGGCCTCACCGCTGACGACGTGTTCGACGGCATGACCGAGCACCTCTTCTACACGCTCGGCAAGCTCGCCCCCTCGGCCAGCCGCCATGACCTCTACATGGCCCTGAGCTACGCGGTGCGCGACCGGCTGATGACCCGCTACCTGGCCGGCATCGAGGCGATCGTCGCCAGTCCCGCCCGGGTGGTGGCCTATCTCTCCGCCGAGTTCCTGGTGGGCCCCCAGCTCGGCAACAACCTGCTGATGCTCGGCATCCGGGAGGAAGCCGCCGAGGCCCTGCGTCGCTTCGGCATCAACGACTTCGAAGACATCCTGGAGGTGGAGGAGGAGCCAGGCCTCGGCAACGGTGGCCTCGGCCGCCTGGCGGCCTGCTTCCTCGAATCGCTCGCCTCCCTGGAGATTCCCGCCACCGGCTACGGCATTCGCTACGAATTCGGCATCTTCGACCAGCTCATCCGAGATGGCTGGCAGGTCGAAATCACCGACAAATGGCTCAAGGGCGGCTGGCCCTGGGAGATTCCCCATCCCGATCAGGCCTGCTTCGTCGGTTTCGGTGGCCACACCGAGAACTACCGCGACACCAACGGCTGCCTCCGGGTCCGCTGGGTGCCCGAGGAAACCGCGATCGGCGTCCCCCACGATGTTCCCGTTCTGGGTTATCGCGTCAACACCTGCGATCGCCTGCGTCTCTGGCGCGCCGAAGCCACTGAGACCTTCGATTTCTACGCTTTCAACATCGGCGACTATTACGGGGCCGTGGAGGAGAAGGTCGGTTCAGAGAATCTCTCCAAAGTGCTCTATCCCAACGACGGCACCGACGAGGGCCGCCGTCTTCGCCTGAAACAGCAGCACTTCTTTGTCAGCTGCTCCCTGCAGGACATGCTGCGCTCCCTTGAGGTCCGCGCCATTCCTATCCAGGAGTTTCCCTCCCACTGGGCCGTGCAGCTCAATGACACCCATCCCGCCATCGCCGTGGCGGAGCTGATGCGCCTGCTGCTGGATGAGAAGCATCTCGAGTGGGAAGAGGCCTGGCGCATCACCAGCCAGTCGTTGTCCTATACCAACCACACCCTCTTGCCGGAGGCCCTGGAGAAATGGGGCATTGAACTGTTTGGTTCGCTTCTGCCCCGCCACCTTCAACTGATCTACGAGATCAACCGCCGCTTCATTCAGCAGGTGCGCCTGCGCTATCCCGGCGACAATGAAATCCTTCGCCGAGTTTCGATCATCGACGAGGATGGTCCCAAGGCCGTGCGCATGGCCCATCTCGCCACGGTGGCCTCCCACCATGTCAATGGCGTGGCAAAGTTGCACAGCAGTCTGGTGAAGACCCAGCTGTTCCCGGATTTCGCTGCCCTCTGGCCCGAGAAGTTCACCAATGTCACCAATGGCGTCACCCCACGACGCTGGGTGGCGCTCTCCAATCCCCTGCTCTCGGGTCTGATCACCGAGGCGATTGGCGAAGGCTGGATCCGTGACTTCAGCCGTATCCAGGAGCTCGAGGCCTTTTCGGGCGACGCTGGCTTCTTGGAGCGCTGGGGTGCAACCAAGCTGGCGGTGAAACATCACCTGGCTAATTATATTCACCGCCACACAGGAGTGCTGGTGGATCCAGCCTCCATGTTCGACGTGCAGGTGAAGCGAATTCATGAGTACAAGCGCCAGCATCTCAATGCTCTGCAGGTGATTGCTCTGTATCTGCGCATCAAGAACGGCACCGCTGGGGGCGAGGCTCCGCGCACTGTCATCTTCGGTGGCAAGGCGGCGCCGGGCTACTACATGGCAAAGCTGATCATCCGCTTCCTCAGCGCCATTGCTGAGACTGTGAATGCCGATCCCGACATGCAGGGACGTCTGCGGGTGATCTTCCTGCCCAATTACAATGTTAAGCTTGGCGAAAAGGTCTATCCAGCCGCTGATCTTTCCGAGCAGATCTCCACCGCTGGCAAGGAAGCTTCTGGTACTGGCAATATGAAATTCGCCATGAATGGTGCCCTGACGATCGGCACCTTGGATGGCGCCAATGTGGAAATTCGCGAGCGTGTTGGGGCTGCAAACTTCTTCCTTTTCGGCAAGACCACCGAGGACCTGGCCGATCTTCATGAACGTGGCTACCGCCCCTGGGAGCTGGTGAACGACATTGCCGAACTGCCTGAGGTTCTGCGTCTCGTGGAGCAGGGGCACTTCAGCAGCGGTGACACCGACCTGTTCCGCCCCTTGCTGCAGAATCTCACCGGTCGCGATCCTTTCTTCGTGCTCGCCGACTTTGACGCTTACCTCAAGGCCCAGGCTGCGGTGAGCCAGGCTTGGTCCGATCCAGGCGGCTGGAACCGCATGGCCCTGCTCAATGTGGCCCGTAGCGGCTATTTCTCTTCGGATCGCTCTGTTGATGAATATGCCGAAAAGATCTGGAGAGCGCATCCTTTTCCAGTCAGAATCAGCTGTGAACTGGACTGAACGCCTGGAGCCAAGCAGAATCCTGTCGCTCAGCCCCGGTGGTCGGGCAGGTCGGGGGTCTGATGAAGCAAACGGTTCAGCCGCAGCCGATCGGCATTGAGCGGGTCTGGAGCCAGCTCACCGGCCAGTTCGCGGAACTTGCGCTCCACCTCCTCAGGTACGCGCACATCAAAGATGCGCTCCATGAGGGCCTCAATCGAGAACAGATGGGCATTGATGTTCTCCAGATCAGCCATGGCCTGCTGGATGGCTTCGTTCTCGGCCACTGGTGCTGTGCCACCACCAGCCTCAACGGCCGGGGCCACAGGGGGCTCCAGATCGCCGTATTGCTTCTGAAGGTCTTCGAGCACCCGGCCCGCCAGGGTGCGGAACGACTGCAGGGCCGCCCAATTCAGCTCCTGCTGCTGGCGCAGGGTTGGATTCTCGCGGATCAATCGGTCGTGTTCCCGATAGAAACGCTGGCAATCAGGGCATTGGCAGGGCTCGTCCGGCACCGCACTCCCCAGGTCTCATCAACGCCCATCATGGCACTGCACCGCCAAAGCGGACGAGTCCAGCCTGGAAGCAGGCTCAGGCCGAGGGCAGTTCCCCAGCACCCCAGTCCCCCAGGGGGCCGTCGTCGATCTCGAGATCGGCCATACCGGGCAGCGGAATCTCGATCGACGACACCACGTGGATCACGTCGCGCAGCCGCATTGAATCAGCGAACCAACCCATCGCCTGCTCCACATCACCGCGGCGCTCGGCATCAGTGGCCTGGTCTTCATGGGCCTCGGCCAGTAACGCCAGCCAGCAGAGGCAGCGAGCCTGCACGATCGAGAGATCCAGCTCGTCGGGTTGGGACGCGGCGATCCTTTCGCTTTCCTGCTGCACGAGAAGGCGCAGGCGCAGGTCGTGGAGCTGGGTCATGGGTGCGACGCACGACTCAGAACACGCTAGCCCCGGTGCCAGGAAACATCCAGTGCGCTACCTGTAGTGGTTGCTACGACTGATGCAGGCAGCGCTGGTGGCGGCGCCACTGCCTCGAACTGAGTTCCTCTCGATGCGCTGCGCCAAGGGGTGGACCCGCTTCCGAACGCTGGCCGTTCTGGCGATCCTGAAGCTGGACTTGGGATACGCGTGAATGACCGGGCCAGAGCTTTCCCGCCCCCTGATGGCGGCCCTGGCCTGTGCCCTCGGCTGGCTGGGGTGGAGTGTGGTGATCGGGTGGATCGGGCATCGCCTGCCCCTGTCGCTGCTGCGCCAAGACAATCTTCTGACCCGGCCCCGCCCCTGGGGGGAAATGGCTGGAACGTACGAGAAGCGGCTGGGAATTCGGCACTGGAAAGGCTGGCTGCCTGATGCGGGCAACGCGTTTCCGGGGGGGGTTCGCAAGGCCAGCCTGGTGAGCCGCGATCCGCTTCGGCTGGAGCGCCTGATCGCCGAAACCCGCCGTGCCGAACTGGTGCACCTGAGCGTGTGGCCCTTCTGGCTGGCCACGCTGGGCTGGATGCCGCCCTGGGGGGTCCTGATCAATCTGCTGTTCGCTACCGCGTTCAACCTTCCCTGCATCTGGTTGCAGCGGTTCAATCGCCTGCGTCTTCAGAACGCCCTGGCGCATGTCGCTCGGACCTCTGAGAGCCCCTTCAGGCCTTAAAACGGAAGATCTCTGCACCATTGCATTGCCTGTCCAATGGCCTGATCAAGCTGTTCGATGACTCTGCGCCAGGCCGGCCTGTGCTGACACTCACCCATCAGGCTCCGCCCGCCGACCCAGGGAAGAACAGAGAGCATGGGCAGCCGGAAGATTGGCGGCGGCCCATTGACCCTCTGGGAAGGCATCGTGATGCACAAGATAGCCCCCCTGTTCGTTCCGAACAATCGAGCAGCGTTCGTACATCGCCACCAGAAAACCGCAGCTAGATCCCTCCGCTCCGCTCTGGTTCGTCGTGTTGCGAGCCATGGCGATCACAACCTTTTTGTCTACAATCGGACCGACAAACCAGGAGCTGGCACAGGCGGGTCATTTCTTCATGCCCACCGCCACTCGGAATGCCCACCGCCACGCTGATCAGGTGCGAGGGCGCAGGGATGAGAGGCGATCCAGACGCAGTTGATGGTCCTGGCTGGTGAGGCTGCGGTAGCCCAGCAAGACCACCCCGAACACCCCGAGCGCAGTGGCGGCGGAGATCATGAACAGGATGACGATCTGGTAGCGAACGGCGGCCGCAGGGGCCGCACCTTCCAGGATCTGACCTGTCATCATGCCGGGCAGGCTGACCAGGCCCATCACCATCATTGAATTGATCGTGGGGATCATGGCGATGCGAATCGCATCCCTCACCACCGCGTTGCAGGCCTCCCAGCGGGTGCCACCCAGGGCCAGCCAGGCCTCCACCTGTTCCCGCTGGCTCAGCAGCCCCTCCATGAGGCGATCCAGGCCGAGGGAGATGCCGTTGAGGGTATTGCCCAGCACCATGCCCAGCAGAGGAATCAGGTACTGGGGCGTGAACCAGGGCTCAGGCTGGATGATCGCCACGATCGCCAGACCGGTGACCAGGGCCGAGGAGCCCATCACAGAAACCAGGCTGTTGCGATAGATCCCGGCGAAGCGCCGCCGTGTGCGCTGCACAGCCGAGATGCCGGCGATCAGGGCCATGACCAGAGCCAGCAACAGGATGGCCGGCGCATTGTCCTGGTGGAACAGCCACTCCAGCACCGATCCCACCAGGAGCAGCTGAACCACCATGCGGGTGGAGGCGATCAGCAGCGTGCGGCCCAGGCCCAGCCGTAGAAAGGCGGACAGGGCCACATTGACCAGGATCAGCAGGGTCGCCAGGGCGAGGCGGCCGTCGCTGATGCTGAGGGCTCCGGTGGTGATCGGCGTCATACGGTCAGATCCAGGCGGCGATTCCCGAAGCGGCGCAGCTGGTCGCCGTCGTGACTGGTGATCACGCAGGCCCGATCGCCCCCCTCCAGCCAGCCGGCCAGCAGGCTCTCCACCGCCTCCGTGGAGGCCGGATCCAGGGAGGCGGTGGGCTCATCGAGCAGAAGGATGTCGGGCTCGAGCTGCAAGGCACGCAGCAGATTGAGCAACTGTCCTTCACCTCCGGAGAGCCGCTCGGCGTCCAGGTCGAGAAAGGCCCTGTCACGTCCCAGGGTCTCCAACCAGCCCTCGAGGATGTCGGGCCGCCAGCGGCGTTGCTGATGGACGGCCAGCTGAAACACGGCCTGGAGGTTGTCTCGAACCGTGCCAGGGAACAGCACCGGCCGCTGGGCCAGATAGATCAGGCAAGATCGCCACACGGGCAGGCCCCAGGCAACAGGAGTGCGGCCCCGCAGCCAGAGCCTGCCCTGCTGCAGCGGATCCAGCAGGGCCAGGCTGCGCAGCAGCAGGGTCTTGCCGGCACCGGAAGGCGCCACCAGGGCCAGGCGATCACCGGGCTGCAGCTCCAGCTCCAGATCCCGCCAGAGCCAGCGTGAGCCCAGCTGGTGGAACAGCCCCTCTGCCCGCAGGAGCAGGGTGTCGTCCGTTCCCATGCCCCGTCCTGCTGGGTGGTGATGCGCCGGCCGCAACCCCTCGATGCTCGCGCCTGAGGATGGGTGGGTCACCCGTCCGTCCGCAGGGTTGCAGCCCCGCTGGAGCAGGCCACGATCGGGGCCGCGCGAACCGCCAGCATCACGCCCAGCAGGACCAGCCCCGTGCCCAGCAGTACCGGCGGGCCCAGCGGTTCCGCCAGCACCACCGCCGCACTGACGACTGAAACGGCAATGGTCAGGGATCCGACGATGGCCACGGTGGCCACGCTGAAGCGTTGGTAGCAGAGGCGCAGGCTCCACTCACTGCCCAGCACCACCGTGAGGGCATACAGCCCGATCACCCCCGCCACCCACCACAGCTGCAGATGCATGAAGTGCTCCGGGCCGTAGAGCACCAGACCGATTCCCAGAAAGATCGACGCCGCCAGCAACGACGGCAGACCGGTGGTGAGGCCGATGCCGAGGCCTTCCCGGCCCAGCTGCCTGGCCGTGACAGCACTGCAGGAGAAGCCTCCCACACCCACAATCCCCCAGGCCAGGCCCGACACCCGGCCCATCGCCATCGCTGCCCCGCTGTCCAGGGAGGCCAGGACCAGCCCAAGGGCGATCACTCCGGTGGTAAGCCAGAAGCGGCGGGGCAGCGGCTCGCCCAGCCACAGCACCGACAGCAGCGCCGAAGCCGGCAGCACCAAAGTGAACACCAGGGTCTTCTCGATCACCGCCAGGGCCTCGATGGCCATGTAGCTGCCGAGGGGCCCCAGCAGGCTCCCAGCCAGCATGTCGAGACCGAGAAGCTGCCACTGGCGCCGCTCCAGCCGGGGCAACTGCTGGCGGAGAGTCTGGTGGTCGGCCACCACCAGACTGGTGCCCACCACCACCAGGGCGAAGAAGAACAGGTTGCAGGCACTGATCGTGTTGAGGCCATCCACCGGATGGCGGGCGCCTTGGATCTGCAGCGCCCGCACGATGGTGCTCTCGAGACCCTTCAGCACGACATAGGCCAGCAGTGCCACCATGGCGATGCGGTCCACAAGCAGCCCCAAGCATCGTGCCGGTGGCAGCAGCCAGCAACCGACTTCTCGGTAGCCTCACCGCCATCGTCCTGACCAGCTGGGATGGGGTGGCGGCGGTCATGGCGGCACATCGAATCCCGGCATGTGAGCTTCTATGAAAGTTCCGGCTTGCTGCTGGCGGCGGCGGCGGTGCAGGGCAACCAGACGCTTGCCCTGATCGTGGAGCTCAGCGGGGAAGGAGAAACCTGGTTGGATGTGCTGCGCTTTCAGCTGGAGCCAGGGTCTGACGGCCAGATCCTGGTGGATCGGACCTCCAGGACGCCGATCAAACGCCGGCGCTGCCGAAGCTGACACCGTCGCCGGCCTCATGGATCCCCGGCGCAGGCGCTGACCGGAGGGGAAGGGTCGGTGGGGTGGATTCAAGGCGCCAGAGCTGGCGATGGAGGCGGAGCAGCTCCTGTCCCACGATGGCCTTCACCCCCAGGGACTGGAACACCGGGTTGGTCGTGAGGATGGCCTGCACCGGTGCGGCTGGCCTCCGGCCGGTGAGGCTGGGCCCCTGAACCCGCGTCATGCTGGCCGGTTGCTCGCCGCAGAAGCCCGCTACACGCAGAGTCTGACTGGGTCCGAGGGCCGGCAGCACCCCTGCCAGCTCCGGCGAAACGAACAACCCTTCGGCGCCGGTGTCGGCCAGGGCCTCCACCATGCCGGCGCGACTGCCGGTGGCCAGGGACAGCAGCGGCACGCCGCGGTGCCAGCGGAGGGGGATCGTTGCCTCGCCTTCGGCCCCGGAACTCCTGGGCGACGCCTGATCATCTGAGGCCCGGTCCGCGGCTTGCAGGGCACGGCGGCCGAAGGCCATGACGCCGCCGAGGGGATCGATCCAGAGCGGCAACTGGCGCAGCTGCGGAGCCCCCAGCACGCCGTCCACGTCCGGCGGCAGGCCACCGACCGGCAGCACCAGAGCCTCGACGCCGCTGAGGCTGAGAAGTCCCCCTGCCTTGAGAGTCTGCGTCAACAGGTTCAGCGGCGGCAGGGACGTGCGCCGCGGCCTCAGAGTGTCGCAACCCTTGCCGGCACCGGCAAGGCCGAAGTCGGCTGGTGGGATGGGGGTGCTGGGTCACCGAGCCTGCCAGGATTCCGGGCTTCAGCGCAGGGCCCTGGAGCTGGATCAGGGCCGCAATCGCCCCCAGCAACGAGGCCAGGCCCGCCGCCGGCAGCATCACCGGCGGCCCTGCACGATCACTGGCGGGGTGCCGCCTGAGGCACCGGGCAGGGCCGGCACCACGGAGGTCTGCCCGTCCCACTTGTCGAGGAAGAGCTTGTAGAGCACCTGGTCATCCAGGCTCTTGTTGAGGATCTCGTAGCGGAGGGCCTCCTGCTCGGCGATCTTCACCTCGGTCTGGGAGCGCAGCAGCCGCTGATCCGCGATCTGCTTCTGCTCGATGGCGGCGCGGTATTCCTCGGCGATCTGCAGGCCGGTGAGATCCAGGCCCTGCACCGTCACGTAATCGAACTTCTTCAGTTCCTCCGCCACCTTGTCCTGTACCAGTTCGGAGATGCTGTTCCACTCGGTGGCGATCGTGACCAGCTCGTACTGGGAGAACACCGACTTGAGCGCCTTCAGCAGCGAGGGCTGAATCACCCGCGGGTAGATCTGCTGATTGTCGGTGGCGATCGTTTCGAACACCCGGCCCGCTTCGCTGGGTCGGATCGCGTACTTCATCGTGGCCGTGGCCTCGATCACCTGCAGGTCTTTGGTCAGGGTGGAGAACTGCTCCGGTCTCACCTGGGTGCGCACATCAAAGAACGACGTGGCCTGAATCAAGGGAATCTTCAGGTTGGGGCCGGGTCGTCGCTCCCCGCCGGTCACCCGGCCCAGAGTCGTCACCACGGCCACGTTGCCGGCGGGAACGATGAAAATCGTCTGGCTCAGCAGGATCAGCAGGGCCACAATCCCCGCCACGACCAGCTGAAGTGCTGTGCCGAACCCATCACCACCGGCCGGTCGCATGGAACCTTGCATGAAGACCTTGATTGCCTGGGTGAACGCAAACCCTAGGCAGCCGGAGAGGGCGGTCCCGGCATGGCGGCAGCCCACAATCACGGCGGGCCAGGTCCTGGACGGGGCTGGCGGGACTCGAACCCACGACCTACGGTTTAGGAAACCGTCGCTCTATCCGGCTGAGCTACAGCCCCAGGGGGGTGACCTGGGAGCTCCATTATCGACATCGCCCCCTGACATGGCTGTGCCTACAGTCGCTGAAGAAAGCAGGCGAGGTGGTCGCGATCGGAGACGCTGTGCCTTTCGGGGTGCGGTGGCGTCCGGTTGAGGAAAGTCCGGGCTCCCCAATGGCCAGGCTTGCTGGGTAACGCCCAGTGCGGGTGACCGTGAGGAGAGTGCCACAGAAACACACCGCCGATGGCCGGTCACCGGGGCAACCCGACCCGTGCACAGGTAAGGGTGCAAAGGTGCGGTAAGAGCGCACCAGCAGCATCGAGAGGTGCTGGCTTGGTAAACCCCGGCTGGGAGCAAGGCCCAGGGACAACGGTTGGCCATGGCACCCGTCCCGCCCCCAATGCGCCGCTCGAGGCCGCCGGTAACGGCGGTCCCAGACAGATGATCACCCTCCTCGCCCCCGGGCGGTGGAGAACAGAACCCGGCTTATGTCCTGCTTTCCCTCCTTGCCCCCGATCCCGCCCAAGCCCTGACGCCCGCACATGCCTGCGACGCCCCGGCCGCAGCCCGCCCTTGCGCCGCAACGACGCCACCAATTGCTGGCCCTGCTGCGGAGGCTCCGCCTGGATCCCAGCGCTGCCGGTGGCCCCGGTGACGGCCCCGCAGCGCTGGCCCCGATCGATGAAGCCCTGACCCACACCTCCGCCGGTCTGGCGTATCACCACGAGCGGCTGGAGTTTCTCGGTGATGCAGTGCTGCGACTGGCGGCGGCGGAATATCTGCAGCGGGAGCATCCCGATCTGAGCGTGGGTCAGTGCTCAGCCTTGCGCGCCCAGCTGGTGAGCGACCGCTGGCTGGCGGAGCTGGGGGAGAGCTGCGGCCTGGCGGATGTGGTGCAGATCGGCGCCATGGCCGAGGGCGACCTCGCCGGCCGCCGCACCGTCCTGGCCGAAACCTGCGAGGCCCTGATCGGTGGCCTCTACGAAAGCTGGGGAGGGAGTCTTGAGCCTGTGCATCTCTGGCTGGATTCCCACTGGCGGCACACCACCGCTGCGCTGCTTGCTGATCCGGATCAGCACAACTGGAAATCGGCCCTGCAGGAATGGAGCCAGGGCCAGTCCCTGGGCTTGCCCGTCTACCAGTGCCAGGAGCGCAGCCGCCGCCACGCAGACCCACGGCGGTTTGTGTGCCGCGTCAGCCTCGCTGGCTCCACCGCCACCAATGGGGCGGAGGAATCCCTGGGTGAAGGCTGGGGGGGCTCCCGTCGTGAAGCTGAGCAACAGGCCGCCAGGGCCGCTCTGCAGCACATTCGCAGGCAACAGTGCTGAAAGCACTGCCCGCAGGACAGTCAGTGCACGACGCGCAGCGTCAGGAAGGGAGGCACAGGCAAAATGGAAACGTCACTCCTGGGCCAGGGCAGTCAGCGGCATGGTCACGAGCTTGTCCCAGTTGCCGCCTTCAAACAGCACCGCCGCCCGGCTGCCGCTGATCCGCTGCACAAAGCCTCGGTAACCGTTGTAGATCGAGCGGGCGTCGTTCACTACCACAGTGGAGCCGGGCAGGATCGGAAGGTCAGCCATGGAAGAAGCCCGGAGCGGGCCGGCGCGTGGCGTCATTATCGGGGGTTCGGGGGCAGGACACAGGCGATGAGCGAAACCGAGCTGCTCGTGGTGGGCCGGGTGGTGGCCGCCCAGGGCCTGCAGGGGGAGGTGCGGGTGCTGCCCCTGAGCGATTTCCCGGAGCGGTTCACCCGCCCCGGTGCCCGCTGGATGAAGGGTCGCCAGGGCCCACCGCGGCAACTGGTGCTGCAGCGGGGCCGGCAGCTGCCGGGCAAGGAGCTGTTTGTGGTGTGCTTTGAGGGCATCAACAGCCGCGAGGCGGCTGAGGCGCTGGTGGGCGACGAGATGCTGGTGCCCGCCAGCGACCGCCCGCCGCTGGCCGATGGTGAGTTCCATGTGCTCGATCTGGTGGGGCTGGAGGTGCGGCTGCTGCCGGACGGGGAGGTGATCGGCACCGTGCGCGACCTGATCCATGCCGGCAATGACCTGCTGGAGGTGGAACGCACCGCTGGCGGAGACTCGGCGTCCCGCTCCCTCCTGATTCCGTTTGTGGAGGCGATCGTTCCGGAGGTGAACCTCACCGAAGGCTGGATCGGCCTGACCCCGCCCCCCGGCCTGCTCGATCTCTGAGGCGACACCTCATGAGGCTTCAGGGTTGATGCCTCCCCGGTGGCCTGGAGCGACAGCGGTTCCGATTGAATGGGAATCCCCCACATCCGCACCGGGACATTCCATGGCGCCCTCCTCCTCCGCCCCCCTGGTGCCGGTGATCCTCTGTGGTGGCACCGGCACCAGGCTGTGGCCGCTGTCGAGGGCGAGCTACCCCAAGCAGTACTGGGCCCTGGCGGGTGATGCCGAGGAAACGTTGCTGCAGCAGACCCAGCAGCGGCTGGCGGGTCTGCCTGGGCTGGCAGCGCCGCTGTTGATCTGCAACGAAGATCACCGCTTCATCGTTGCTGAGCAGATGCGTCAGATCGGCGTGGAACCGGCGGCGATTCTGCTGGAGCCGGTGGCGCGCAACACGGCTCCGGCGGTGGCGGTGGCGGCGCTGCAGGCCACCAGCCGTGGTGAGGACCCCCTGCTGCTGGTGCTGGCGGCCGATCACGTGATTCGCGATCTGACCCGCTTCCGAGCCACGGTGCTGGCGGGCATCCCGGCGGCGGCGGCAGGCCAGCTGGTCACTTTCGGGATCGTGCCCAGCGCTCCGGAAACCGGCTACGGCTACATCGAAGCCGAGGCCCAGGAGCCGATGGCGGCCGGTGAGATTGCGGCCCCGCTGCCGATCAGACGATTTGTCGAGAAGCCGGATCGGGCCACCGCTGAGCAGTTCCTGGCCAGCGGCCACTTCACCTGGAACAGCGGCATGTTTCTGTTCCGTGCCAGTGCGATTCTGGCGGAACTGGACCGGCTGGCCCCGGAGGTGGTGAGTGCCTGCCGGGCGGCCCTGGATCACGACAGCAGCGACCTGGAATTCCTGCGGCTGGAGCGTGAGGCCTTCGCCGGCTGCCCGAACGTGGCGATCGATGTGGCGGTGATGGAGAAGACGAAGCTGGGAGCCGTGCTGCCGTTGGCGGCGGGCTGGAGCGATGTCGGCAGCTGGAGCGCCCTGTGGGAAACGGCCGACCAGGACGAGGCGGGCAACGTGCTGCGGGGCCGGGTGATCAGCCAGGACAGCCGCAACTGTTATCTGCGCAGCGAACACCGGCTGGTGGTGGGGCTGGGGGTGGACGACCTTGTGGTGGTGGAAACGGACGATGTGGTGCTGGTGGCCCATCGGGACCGGGCCCAGGACGTCAAAGGGGTGGTGGGGTTGCTGGAGCGCGCCGGTGCGCCGGAAAGCAAGGCGCACCGGCGCATCTACCGGCCATGGGGCCATTACGACGGCGTCACCGAAGGGGAGCGCTGGCAGGTGAAGAAGATCCAGGTGAAGCCCGGTGCCAGCCTGTCGCTGCAGATGCACCACCACCGGGCCGAGCACTGGGTGGTGGTGAAGGGCACGGCGATGGTGGAAAAGGACGGTGTGGAGGAGCTGGTGGGGGAGAACCAGAGCACCTACATCCCGCTGGGGGCCAAGCACCGGCTGAGCAACCCGGGCAAGATTCCTGTGGAGCTGATCGAGGTGCAGAGCGGCCCCTACCTGGGCGAAGACGACATCGTCCGCTTCGAGGATCGATACGGCCGCAGCGAAAGAAGACTGGGAACACTGGCATGAAGTCTATGTCCCAGGAAGCAGGCGGTCGCAAGAGCAGACTTGAATAGGCATCGGTTGAAGATGTCAGTCATACATTTGGGCATTCTTGACCCTTTCCAGCCAGCCGCACTGATCCAGGGACGAGTGGATTTTCTCCATGATCAGAGCTTTTTTTGCGGTGTTTACGCCAAGATCATTTTCCACTGGGAACTGTTGAAAAGAATATTTTCCCTCGTTTTCCAGGCCTAGCATTCCCAGGACATCGTCAGAGCCGATCAGCTCTTTGAAGCCGACAGCCTTGACGAATCCCAGTGCGTGCATTGCTTTCAGGAATGGCGTGTGTTCCGCCACCGAAAGAACGGAGCTTCCTGGAAGAGTGCTCTCAAGCTCTGACTGAGACTGAATGTATTCGCGGGGGGACTGCGCGGGGAGGCCGCCTGCAGTTCTTTGGAAGTATGTACGACTATATTTTGAAGCCAAGTAGGAAACGGGCTCTCGCAGGCAAACCACAATCCGAGGCGTGAACCCCGCCGCTGTGCAAGCCTTTGCCAGGGGGTGAACAGGAAAGACCACGTCGCGACCCGGACCTACTAGATGCGATCCATTCAGGGATGCAGCCGTATCCAGCAGGCGCTCAGTCGACAACAGAACGCGGCCGCCAACCGCAACACGCACAAGGCGACTGATCGCCTCCGAAAGAAAAGCCCTGACCGCATCCTCCCGCGGGGGCGACTCCTGGGCAAGGTGGAAAGACATGGTCAGGATGTATCGGAGTGCCTGCTCTCGAAGCTCCTGGGTCATGCCACCTGCGGGCAGCCCCGCAAAGAATTGTCCGGCATCCCGAAGGCCCCACGAATGCATCAGTGCGCTGTGATGGGGTCTTTTCCCGCAATAGGAAGAGTTTTGAATGTGCGGGAAAATATATTTCTGGAGAACAGTGGTGCCGGTTCTGGGGGCGCCAATGTGCAGGGTGATTTGAGCCACGACCTCCCTCGCATTGCATCACGCCACCATAAAGGATGGCGATTGCGTCAGAATCTGCATCGACGCTCGCTGGGGCTTGCGCCTGTCAGGTGAAGGTATTGATTGCCAGCCAGGTTATTCCACCGTGACGCTCTTGGCCAGATTGCGCGGCTGATCCACGTCCAGGCCCCGGTGGGCAGCGATGTGATAACTGAGCAGCTGCATCGGGATCACGGTGAGCAGGGGGCTGAGCATCTCCTCCACCTCTGGCATGGGCAGCAACTGGTCGAACAGGGTGGTGTCCGGGCCTTCAGGAGCCACGCCGATCAACTGGGCATCGCGGGCCTTGGCCTCCTGGGCATTGCTGAGCACCTTCTCGAACACCGGGCCGGGCATGGCGATCGACACCACAGGCACCCGGGCATCGAGCAGGGCAATCGGGCCATGCTTCATCTCGCCGGCCGGATAGCCCTCGGCATGGATGTAGCTGATCTCCTTGAGTTTCAGGGCACCCTCCAGTGCGATCGGGTAGTTGATGCCCCGGCCCAGGAAGATCACGTCCTGGGTGTCGGCGAACAGGTGGGCCAGCTCCTCACAGCGGCGGTCGTGGTCGTTCACGAGGTCCTGGAGCAGGGCCGGGATCTGGCGCAGGTCTTTTGCCAGGGAGCGCAGCCGTTCCGGGGGGCAGCCGGCCCGACCGCCACCACGGCGCTCCGCGAAGGCCAGCGCCAGCCCATAGAAGGCCAGCAGCTGGCCGAGGAAGGTCTTGGTGGCCGCCACCCCCACTTCGATGCCGGCGCCGATGTCGAGGATGTGGGGCACCAGACGGCCCAGGGAGCTCTCCGGACGGTTGGTGATGCCCAGCAGCTTTGGGGCATAGGCCGGATCGGCCACCAGCCGGCGCCGGTCCCGCTCCATCGCCAGGGCCGCCAGGGTGTCCGCCGTCTCGCCGGACTGGGTCACCCCGATCGTGAGCGTGTGGGGGACCAACGGCGGCGGTGCATACCGAAATTCGCTGGCGTAATAGACGCTGGTGGGGATGCCGGCCAGCTGCTCCAGCAGGTGGGCTCCCACCTGGGCGGCATGGCGGCTGGTGCCGCAGGCCAGGATCTGGATCCGCTCCACCTCCTCATAGACCACCTCATCCAGCGGTAGGGCCACAAGGGCCAGCCCATCGGCACCGGGCCCCGCCCCGCCGCCATCGTCCTGAGACTCTGGCCTGGGGTGCGGCAGGTGCCGGGCCACCCACAGGGCCGCTGTTTCCGGTTGTTCATGGATCTCCTTGAGCATGAAGTGGCGGAAGCTGCGCTTGTCGGCCACGTGCTCGGTGCCGCTCAGCAGCGATGGGGTGCGTTCCACCCGCTCCCCCTGGGCGTCGTAGAGCTCAATGCCCAGGGGTGTCAGCAGCGCCACCTCGCCATCCTCAAGCGGCAGGATCGTGCGGGTGAATCCGGCCAGGGCTGGGGTGTCGCTGGCGCAGAGGAATTCCCCCTCGCCCAGGCCGATCAGCAGCGGCGCGGCCCGCCGGGCCACCACCAGGGCCCCAGGAGCCTCGGCCCAGACCAGGGCAAGGGCATAGGCGCCCTGCAGCAGCGGCAGCACGTCCTGCACCGCCTCGAGCAACAGCCGCCCACCGATGCGGCGGCCCTGCTGGCGGAGTTCCGCCAGTCGCCTCGCCACAAGGTGGGGAATCACCTCGGTGTCGGTGTCGGAACGGAACACAACGCCGCCAGCTTGAAGCTCCTCCCGGAGGCTGCGATGGTTCTCGATGATGCCGTTCTGGACCACCGCCAGACGGCCGCTGCCATCGAGATGGGGATGGGCGTTGCGCTCCTCCGGCTTGCCATGGGTGGCCCAGCGGGTGTGGCCGATGCCGCAGTGGCCCGGGGCCCCATCGGCCTCGTAACGGGCTGTGAGATTGACCAGCTTCCCCTCAGCCCGGAGGCAGTGCAGCAGGCCTTTCGTGCTGGGCACATCCGAGGATGTGGCGCCATCCACGCAGCCGGCATTCACCGCGGCCGCGTCTACGGAGAGCGCCTCCACAGTGGCGATGCCGGCCGAGTCATAGCCGCGGTATTCCAGCTGTCGCAGCCCTTCCAGCAGCTGGGGAGCCACCTCCCGCGATCCGATCAGGGCAACGATGCCGCACATAGGGGCGTCTGCAGCGGGAAGGGCAAAAAAAAGCCCGGCGGTGGGCCGAGCTGAGCTTATTGGGAGCCGATTCTTTCAGATGGCTTGCGGCTGTAGCATGGAGACCGCATTCCCTCAGGAAGGCCCTCTCTCTGCCGCACTGCGACAAGCTGATTGGTCGCTGAGCTGAAGCTGGCTGTTCAGCTCCAATTCAGTAGGCCAGGCCCATGGAGCGGCTGGTCTCATCGCCCAGGTATACGCGGATTGAGAGGAAGTCCGTGGGGCAAGCGGTTTCACAGCGCTTGCAGCCGACACAATCCTCGGTGCGGGGAGAGGACGCGATCTGGCCGGCCTTGCAGCCATCCCAGGGCACCATCTCGAGCACGTCGAGGGGGCAGGCGCGCACACACTGGGTGCAGCCGATGCAGGTGTCGTAGATCTTGACGGCGTGGGACATGTGCCTCGGTGCGGAGGTGGCCGGTAACGAACGGCGTGGCCACGAACGTACCCACACCGGCCGGAGAGCAGGTCGGCGGGGCGCGAGGCCGTCACCCTTGTTCATAAGTCCGAGGGGGGCGGTTCAGGGCGACCCGTAGGATGCGGCCTCCCTCCCCAGCGGCCATGTCCCAGGAAGCGATCTTCGAGAAAGTCCGTTCGATCGTTGCCGAGCAGCTCAGCGTCGACGCCGGCGAGGTGAAGCCCGAATCCAACTTCCAGAACGATCTGGGCGCCGACTCGCTCGATACCGTCGAGCTGGTCATGGCCCTGGAAGAGGCCTTTGACATCGAGATTCCCGACGAGGCTGCCGAAGGCATCACCACGGTCGGCGATGCCGTCAAGTACATCCTGGACAAGCAAGCCTGAGGCGATTGATGGTGGAGGGATTCCACCGCGTCGTCGTCACAGGTCTCGGCGCGGTCACACCGATCGGAAATGACGTTTCCCAATACTGGGAAGGGTTGAGCGCAGCACGTAATGGGGTGGCACCGATCACCCTGTTCGATGCGGCGCGCCATGCCTGCCGCTTTGCTGCGGAAGTCAAGAACTTCGATTCCAAGGGTTGGCTGGAGCCCAAGGAAGCCAAGCGCTGGGACCGGTTCTGCCAGTTCGGTGTTGTGGCGGCCAAACAGGCCGTGGGCCATGCCGGCCTCGTGGTCGACGAGAGCAATCAGCACCGCGTCGGCGTTGCGATCGGCTCCGGCGTGGGCGGCCTGCTGATGATGGAGACCCAGGCGCACGTGCTCAAGGATCGCGGGCCGGATCGGGTCAGTCCCTTCTGCGTGCCGATGATGATCCCCAACATGGCCACCGGCCTCGCGGCGATCGCCCTCGGCGCCAAGGGACCGAGCACCGCCGTGGCCACGGCCTGCGCCGCCGGCTCCAACGCCATCGGCGATGCCTACCGCCTGATCCAGATGGGTCTGGCGGACGTGATGATCTGCGGTGGTGCCGAATCGGCGATCACGCCCCTGGGTGTGGCTGGCTTTGCCAGCGCCAAGGCGCTTTCGTTCCGCAACGATGATCCCGCTACTGCCAGTCGCCCCTTCGACGCCGAGCGCAACGGTTTCGTGATCGGAGAAGGATCGGGAATTCTGGTCCTGGAGAGCCTGGAACACGCCAGGGCCCGCGATGCCGAAATCCTGGCCGAGGTTGTGGGGTACGGCATGACCTGCGATGCCCATCACATCACCTCCCCATCTCCGGGAGGCGTTGGAGGCGCTGAGGCGATGCGGCTGGCCCTGCGCGATGCGGGCCTCGAACCCGAGCAGGTCGACTACGTCAACGCCCACGGCACCAGCACCCAGGCCAACGACAGCAACGAGACATCGGCCATCAAGGCGGCCCTCGGTGATCATGCCTACCGGATTCCGGTGAGCTCCACCAAGTCGATGACCGGCCACCTTCTCGGCGGCAGCGGCGGCATCGAGGCCGTGGCGGCGGTGCTGGCGATTGGCCACGACCTCGTACCCCCTACGATCAATTACCAAAATCCGGATCCGGCCTGTGATCTGGATGTCGTTCCCAACCAGGCCAGGGAACAGAAGCTGAACGTGGTGCTCTCCAATTCCTTCGGTTTCGGTGGTCACAACGTCTGTCTCGCCTTCCGTCGGATGCGCTGATCCCGGCTCTCCCGGGCCCGGCCCACGGACTCCTCTACCCCTTACCCCTTCGCTGCCACCCATGGTCGTCGCCACCCCCACGTCGGTCGAAAGTCTCTGCATCAACAGCATCCGCTTCCTTGCGGTCGACGCGATCAACAAGTCCAACTCGGGCCACCCCGGCCTGCCCATGGGCTGCGCGCCGATGGCCTTCGCCCTGTGGGACAAGGTGCTGAAGCACAACCCCCGGAATCCGAAATGGTTCAACCGGGATCGCTTCGTGCTGTCGGCCGGCCACGGCTGCATGCTGCTGTACGCGCTGCTGCACCTCACCGGCTACGACTCAGTGAGCCTCGACGACATCAAGCAGTTTCGCCAATGGGGCTCCAAGACTCCGGGCCACCCTGAAACCTTCGAGACCCCCGGGGTTGAAGTCACCACCGGACCCCTGGGTCAGGGCATTTCCAATGCGGTGGGCCTGGCGATCGCCGAAGCTCACATGGCCGCCAAGTTCAACAAGCCCGGCTGCACGCTCGTTGATCACACCACCTACGTGATCATGGGCGATGGCTGCCATCAGGAGGGCGTCAGCAGCGAAGCCGCCTCCCTGGCCGGCCACCTGGGCCTGGGCAAGCTGATTGCTCTCTACGACGACAATCACATCACCATCGACGGCAACACTGCGGTGTCGTTCACCGAGGATGTGCTGAAGCGCTATGAAGCGTATGGCTGGCATGTGATTCATGTGCCCGACGGCAACACGGATGTGGCCGCCATCGCCAGGGCCATCGAAGAGGCCAAGGCGGTCACCGACAAGCCGTCGATGATCAAGGTGACCACCACGATCGGCTACGGCTCTCCCAACAAGGCCAACACCGCCGGGGTTCACGGCGCAGCCCTCGGCGCCGACGAGGCCGAGCTGACCCGCAAGGCTCTTGACTGGAGCTACGGCGCTTTCGAAGTGCCTCAGGAGGCCTACGACCACTGGCGCCAGGCGATCAGCCGCGGTGAAGCCGCCGAAGCCAAGTGGACCGCCAACCTGAGCGCCTATCGCAGCCAGTACCCGGCTGAAGCCGCCGAGTTCGAGCGGATGCTGCGCGGTGAACTGCCCCAGGGCTGGGACGCCAAGCTGCCCGCCTACGCCGCGACGGACAAGGGTCTGGCCACCCGGCAGCACTCCTACAACTGCCTCAACGCCATCGGCCCTGCCCTGCCCGAGCTGATCGGCGGTTCCGCCGACCTGACCCACTCCAACCTCACCGACATCAAGGGTGAGGCCAGCTTTCAGAAGGGCGGAGAAGCTAATCGCTACCTCCACTTCGGTGTGCGCGAGCACGCCATGGCTGCGATCCTCAATGGCATCGCCTATCACGGCAGTGGCCTGATCCCCTATGGCGGCACCTTCCTGGTGTTTGCGGGGTACATGGTGGGCGCCATGCGCCTTTCGGCCCTCAGTGAACTGGGTGTGATCTACGTGCTGACCCACGATTCGATCGGCCTCGGCGAAGACGGCCCCACCCACCAGCCCGTGGAGACCCTGGCCAGCCTGCGCTCGATCCCCAACCTGCTGGTGATCCGCCCTGGTGATGGCAATGAAACCAGCGGCGCTTATCAGGTGGCGGTGACCAACCGCAAGCGCCCCACCGTGCTGGCCCTCAGCCGGCAGGCCATGGCCAACCAGGCCAACTCCAGCGCCGCCGCTGTGGCTAGGGGTGGATACATCCTGGAAGACAGCAACGGCACCCCCGAGCTGATCCTGATCGGCTCCGGCACCGAGCTTGAGCTCTGCACCAAGGCCGCTGCCCAGCTGCGCGCCGACGGCAAGAACGTGCGCGTTGTGTCGATGCCCTGCGTGGAACTGTTTGAGGAGCAGGACGCCGCCTATCGCGACAGCGTGCTGCCGGCGGCCGTGCGCAAGCGTCTGGTTGTGGAAGCCTCCAGCTCCTTCGGCTGGCACAAAGTCGTGGGCCTCGATGGCGACACTGTCTCGATCGACCGCTTCGGTGCCTCGGCTCCTGGTCCTGTGTGTCTGGAGAAGTTCGGTTTCACCGTGGACAACGTGGTGGCCAAGGCCAAGGCTCTGGGCTGATCCGTTGAGAAGCACATACTGAGACGCCACCCTGTCCCAGAGCAGGCCCTGCCAGACATGCGGGGCTTGTTCTGGGCAAATTATTCATCAATATTGCATGCTAGCCTCTTTATATCTTCGCAAGAGATGCTTTTGTGTAGGCTTGATTGCGATTGAAGTTTATGGTCAAAGCTGCACACTGTCTCAAGCTCTTGCGCGTTCAGCGCGGGTTTCTACCGGGTATTGAGCCTTATTCTCTATGGATTAAGTGGGAGCTGGCAAGGTACTTTAAGATAGGAATGAACAGGCTGGCAACAGTAAAGGATCTGTGTCTGTCCACACTTCAGATCACGAGCTCTGAATACGAAAATAGCCTTCGCAATATTTCTGTCGAAACTTGCGATCCAGCCGGAAGAGTATTCCTGGCAATAGCTGACGCAACCCAGCGGAACATAGGCCTGCCCTCAAGGGCTATTCCAAGGGGCCGAGCGCTTCGAGGTGTCGATTCCTATTTGCTAATACTTCCCGCAAGTGAATACACGTGGAGGCCAGCCTTGGAATTGTTGCGATTATGCACTATTTTATCTTTGAACCAGGAGGATCGCCAGGAAACAGCTCAAATCCCTGCAAGATTGTTCAAATGCAAAAAAGATATGCAGGAGAGCCTCCCGCAAGGAGTCAACTCCTTGCGCTTGCTTGCGGCAGCTCAAGCGATGAACATTCCGACAAAACGAATCACCGGCAGATTGCACAGATATGGATGGGGCTTCACTTCAATTCTTATGGATAGTTCTGTAACGCAATTTGACAGCGCCATCGGCTGCAATGCCTCGAAAGACAAGCTCTTTACAAAAAATATTCTCCGTGACGCTGGCCTGCCAGTCGTTGAGGGCGAAGTGGCCAGATCAGTGGACCATGCCTGGCAACTCGCGAGTCAGTTTGGTTTGCCTGTTGTCCTCAAGCCCCGAAATGCTGATGGGGGCCTGGAAGTCCACGTGAGGTTATCCAGTGAGGAAGAAGTCAGAGAAGCCGCTAATGCGATTTTTGCGCGCAGTCATCAAGTCTTGGTTGAAAGATACTATTCAAGTCGTGACTATCGGGTTCATGTTCATCAAGGCTCAATATTCAGAGTGGTTGAGCGTCGCCCTGGATTTGTCAGGGGTGATGGTAAAAGTACCATTCTTGAGCTCTTAAGTCTTAAGAATCTCGAGATTGCGAAAGTCGTTGGCAGTCAGGGTGGACAACGCATGCCGATTGAGCTTGATCTGGAGGCCAAGCGGATGTTGGCCTATCAGGGGCTCACCCCGGCGAGCATCCCAACTGATGGGGATACTGTTTATCTTCGTGGGGCTGCAAACATCTCCCGCGGAGGTGAGATTGTTCCTGCTCTTGACAGTGCTCATCCCGATAATCTCCGCCTCGCAATTCGAGCAGCAGAGGCCTTACATCTTGACCTTGCGGGTGTAGATCTTCTGCTCCCTGATATCAGTGAATCATGGTTGCAGACAGGTGGCATCATCTGCGAGGTGAATGCTCAGCCTCAAATAGCAACTGGACACGATGTACTCCTAAATAAATTACTCGGAGGGGATGGACGTATCCCCATTGATGTTGTGCTAGGACTTGAGAGTGTGTTGCCTTTGAAGGACAGCCTTGACCGACGTCGCCGGCAGGGCGATTCTGGTGGTATTGGCTTGGTGGGCCAGGATGGCGTCTTCCTTGATGATGAGTGCTTGAGTGGGCCGCCTGAGGATCAGTTTCTGGCAACATCTATGCTGCTTGGCTGCCAGCATCTACGACATCTAATCTTGGCGCCTTGGCATGACTCTTTGGCCGTGGATGGGTTGCCCATTGATCGCTTCGACAAACTCATTGTTTGCACGAGTGCTGACAATCTATGCAATGGGCAGAGCCAATCCCTCCAACCGGAAGGGAAGCTGTGGTCAACGCTGAAGCAGATGTGCCATTCCTGTCATCGCACTGATACACTTGAAGCCCTGCTTGAATATTTTGTAAATGGTGGCCGAGAATAGGAAGATGATAGAAACTAGCTCAGCAGCCAAGCAATTCTATCCGAATGACTTGGAGCCGTATCAGTCGGCTTATCTGCATGGCGGTAAAGCTAAGGAGCAATGGTGTATTCAGCAAGTGAGCATTGATGGCGAGATCCTTCAAGCCATGGTGGATATTCTCAATCCTTTCTCCTCGTCAACAGATCCAGGAGGCTTTCATCTTTCAGTGTTCAGTTCGCAGGAGTTCTGCGCAGAGCTCAGTCTTTTCTGGTTGTTCAAAAAACTTGAATTGCCTTGCAAGGCCCAGGAAGCATGGATGCGCGAGTGCAGATGCTCTCTACGCAGGCCGATCCGCTCACGGCAGAACATCCGTGTCGACATGAAGTGCAAGTCGTTTCGGGTTATCGGTGGCATGGCCTATATCCATGCACGATTTACGGTTCGCGATTCTGGCGACGGTCTCTTCTTGTTGGAGCAGCGAGGAGGATTCCGTTGTTAGAATTCAATCTAGGCTTGGAAAGCAACATGCAGAGATCCTGGTCTTCGCACTCTCTATTGAGTGCTTTGGTGAATGACCCATATGCTGTGTATGCAGAGATGAGAAGGCTTGACCAGCCGCTCTTTATCCCCCATCATCCTGGTGAGGCTAATCGAGCTCAAGGGAAATGGCTGCTCAGTACTTATGCTCAAGCTCAGGCGGTGCTTGCGGATACTGTTCACTTCAGCAAACGCAGTGCAGATGCAAAGGATGAGGAAGCTGAGGCAGGATTTGATGACAGCATGTTGTTTCAGGATGATCCTGATCACAAGCGATTGCGCCATTTGGTCGAGGGCTTCTTCCGAAGGAAACCCGTTTCTGCCTATGCAGAAGTTGTGAGGTGTAGCTCCATTGAGCTGCTAGAGGTTATGGAACTCAATTCCGTGATCGATCTTGTTCCAGCTTATGCGGAGCTGCTGCCTCTCTCTGTTATTGCTCGTCTCATTGGGCTGCCACAGGAAGAAATACCACTCCTTCGAGACCTTTCGCGTAGGATTACAGCCGCCTCTGATGATCTTGCCGTCAACGATAGTTCACTCGCGGCCAAAGCTTTGGCTTTCCGCCAACTTCAGCAATTGTTTCAAGCGGGGCTCAAGGGCGCATGGCGACCGCGTGAGGATTCCTTGCTAGAGGCATTGCTAGATGCTCAAGAGGCTCATCTTCTTGCTGGCAACGAGGCAGCTGCGATGTTGATGCTGCTGATGTTTGCTGGGCATGAAACCACAATTGCTTTAATTGGTAGTTGTCTGAACTTATTGTTGAGCAATCCAGATCAACTTGGCTTGCTCCATGCCAACCCTGGTCTTATCAAGGGAGCAGTTGATGAGACTCTGCGTTTTGAAGCTCCCCTTCAGCGCTCGACCTTCCGCATGGCTATCGATGAGGTAGCCATCGGAGCGCATCGCTTCGTATCCGGTGATCAAGTCTCGGTCATCCTTGGCTCCGCAAATCGAGACGAAAAGATATTCACTGATGCCGACACATTCCAGATTGATCGATTCCCTAATCCGCATCTTGCGTTTGGTCGCGGCAGCTACCATTGTCTTGGGAGACATCTTGCTGTCATGGAAGCCGAGGTTGCTGTGCAGGCTTTTCTCCAGCACTTCCCTAGAGCTCGCATTTCAGGGGAAGTTGTCTGGTCCCGGAATAGCTTTATCCGATCTCTGCAGTCCTTGCCTGTGCTGGTTGGTGCGTGAGCTGTGAATCCGTCTGTTTTTAATAGTCAGAGACTGACTCGCTTTGTGATGGAGTCGTTGCAAGAGCGCGGATGGGCATTGGTGCCTGCTCCCCATGGGGGCATTACTGGACTTCGAAAACTTTCGGAACAGCTTTCCCTTGAGGTGCTTCCCAGTATCGGCAGGCAAGTTTATCAGGCTCCCTTTCCAGGGGGCACTCTGCATCATGCTCCCTGCGGGCAAAAGGAAGTGCTTGGACATTCTGAGCGTGCATATCGTCCAATTCTGCCCATGCCTGATCTCTGTATCTTTGCTGCACTCCGATCCATACCAGTCCACCTTGGTGGCCAACTCACATTGGTTGATGGAGAAAGCATGCTTTGGCATTTGCCGAGCAGCCTGGAGATGCGACTGCGACGTGAGGGAGTTGTCTACGAGATGGAGTGGGGAAAGGAGCGTTGGCAATCTGAATTCGGGCTTGATCATCGAGATGATCTTGAGATGTTATTGAGCACTTGCCCTCAACTGTCCTATCAATGGAAAGGGGAAATTCTGAGTCTTCTTTGGCGTCAATCCCCGCTGCGTCGCTCCTGGTCTTCAGGCCGTGAAGCTTTTGCCAATGGCATGCTCGCCCATCTTGCATCATTACCGGCTGGTGTCGATAATGCTGGCAAAATCTATTGCCATGCAAGCAATGGCATTTCCTGGGGTGGGGGAGGGCCATTTGCTGATAGAGAATTGGTGGAGATCATCAAGGCGCATCAGCGATGCATGCATATCTTGACTCTGGCCCCTAAAGAAATGGTTGTGATTGACAATACAAGGGTCATGCATGGTCGAAAAGCTTCCGCTGTTGCTGTAGGCGATGAACTGGTTTGTAGATTTGGCAGGCTGACCAAGCCAGCTCCAGCTGAACGATCAAGATGGTGCTGAGGTTTTGAATCTTTCGCGACCTTGTTCCCTCGCAGTCCTTGGGCTGGGCAACCCCTTCTGCCTGACATCTTGACACCCCGCCGTTGGGCTGAATTGAGTACCACCCTGATCGCGCATCGCAGCCAGTACCCGGCTGAAGCCGGCGAGTTCGAGCGGACGCTACGCGCTGAACTACTCCAGGCCTGGGACGTCAATCTGTCGACTGACACCGCGGCGGACAAGCATCTGCCACTCAGCAGCACTCCTGCAACGGCCCCAACGGGTATCGCGCCTGCCCTGAGCTGATCGACGGTTCCACCACATGCGGTGATCCCAGCAGACTGGAACCCTCAGCCCAGAAGGCATGCTCTCCTCCCTTAAGCGGTTTCGCAGCCACTCGGCCCCCTGGATCACCCTGGGGATCGGTTGTGCCGTCGTTGCGGCATTTGGGCTTGGACTGTCGCAGTGTGCCGCGCAAACTGGTGGCTCTGCTCAAACTGCCGCTTCCGGTGCCGCCCGCCCGGCCACCCTGTTGAGTCCGGATCCAGAGGGCTTGCCCGTGGAGCCGGTGACGCTGACCCCGGTGGTGCAAGGGCTGGAGCACCCCTGGGGCATGGACTGGCTGCCCAACGGCGATCTGCTGATCACCGAGCGGCCGGGACGCCTGCGGATCGTTCGGGCGGGGACGCTTGATCCTGTTCCGGTGGCTGGTGTGGCCCCGGTCGCCGCGGATGTGGTGGCCGAGCAGCTGTTCGCCTCAAGCCAGGGGGGGCTGCTCGACGTCGCGGTGCATCCCGGCTTCGCCGACAACGGTTGGGTGTATTTCAGCTATGCCCATGGCGATCAGCAGGCCAACGGCACCAGGGTCGCCCGGGCTCGCTTCGATGGACGGACCCTGCGAGGCTGGCAGGTGATCTTTGAGGTGAACCGGACCAAGGCCGGTGGCCAGCACTTCGGATCCCGTCTCGTGTGGTTGCCCGATGACACCCTGCTGGTGTCGATCGGTGATGGCGGCAATCCTCCGGTGAGCCTGGACGGCGCCTGGATCCGCCTTCAGGCCCAGAATCCGGCCAGTCACCTGGGTAAGGTGATCCGCCTCCGCGAGGACGGCTCCATTCCTCCAGACAACCCCTTCGTAGGCCGTAAGGGAGCCAATGCGGCGGTGTGGAGTCTCGGCCACCGCAACATCCAGGGCATGACCTATGACGCGGTGCGCCGCAGCGTGTGGGCCACGGAGCACGGTTCGCGCGGCGGGGATGAACTCAACCTGCTGAGCCCCGGCATCAACTATGGATGGCCGATCGTGTCCCATAGCAGGGAATACGACAGTGGTCGTTCCGTGGCACCCACCAGCTCTTCGCCGGGATTCGCCGATCCGCGTCGGGTGTGGATGGCCACCATCGCTCCATCCGGCCTGGCCGTGATGCAGGGAGATCGGGTTCCCCAGTGGCGCGGCAACCTCTTCGCGGGTGGTCTGGTGGCCCGAAGCGTGCGCCGGTTGCAGTTGAATGAATCAGGCGATGTGATCGCTGAATCGATCATTCCCATCGGCGAGCGGGTGCGTGATGTGCGTCAGGGCCCCGATGGTGATCTCTATGTGCTCACCGATGCTCCGCAGGGCCGGCTGTTGCGGTTACGCCCCGCTGGGACGTAGCCCTGCGGCAGGGCGAGTGGCAGGAGTTACTCGTGCTGGCTCAACACGGCAACCTGAGGCGGTGGGCCAGGGGGGCTTGCACCATGCGTCTGGCCGCCGCCGTTGGGTCGGCCTGGCCCCGGCGACAGGAGAGGATGAGAACCCGAAGCACACAGCCGATGATCCGCTCCCGCGCCGCCGTGGCCTGGGCCCAAGGCCAGCCCCTGGAGGTCACCGAAGTGGACGTGGCTTCGCCTCGGGAGTGTGAGGTCTTGCTGCGGGTGGTGGCCTCGGGCGTGTGCCACACCGATGCCTACACCCTTTCAGGCGCTGATCCCGAGGGCCTGTTCCCTGCGATCCTGGGCCATGAAGGTGGCGCGATCGTGGAGGAGGTGGGCGCTGGGGTGACCTCGGTGGCGGTGGGCGATCACGTGATTCCGCTTTACACGCCGGAATGTCGACGATGCAAATTCTGTCTCTCCGGCAAGACCAACCTCTGCCAGGCGATTCGCACCACACAGGGCCAGGGATTGATGCCCGACGGCAGCAGCCGCTTCTCGAAGCAGGGGCGGATGATTCATCATTATATGGGTACTTCTACGTTCTCCGAATACACCGTACTTCCGGAGATCGCTGTGGCGAAAATCAGCAAGCAGGCACCGCTCGACAAGGTTTGTCTGCTTGGCTGCGGGGTGACAACTGGCATCGGTGCTGTGCTCAACACGGCCAAGGTGGAGCCCGGCAGCACGGTGGCCGTGTTCGGTCTGGGTGGTATCGGCCTGGCGGTGGTGATCGGCGCGGTGATGGCCAAGGCCTCGCGGATCATCGGCATTGATCTGAACCCGGAGAAGTTCACGATTGCCCAACAACTTGGCGCCACTGAATGCCTCAACCCGCATGATTACGCTGCCCCGATTCAGCAGGTGCTGATCGACCGCACTGATGGGGGTGTGGATTATTCCTTCGAGTGCATCGGCAACGTCGATGTGATGCGTGCCGCCCTGGAGTCCTGTCACAAGGGCTGGGGTGAATCCACGATCATCGGGGTGGCGGGTGCCGGCCAGGAGATCAGCACCCGTCCCTTCCAGCTTGTGACCGGCCGGGTCTGGCGTGGCTCGGCCTTTGGTGGTGTACGAGGCCGCACCGAGTTGCCTGGTTACGTGGAACGATTCCAGAAGGGAGAGATCCCCCTCGATACGTTCATCACCCACACGATGGGGCTGGATGAGATCAACCGCGCTTTCGAGCTGATGCATGCGGGCCAGAGCATCCGCTCGGTGATTCACTTCTGATCGGCTGCACCATGACGTCACACCGGCGATTGCCTCTCCAAGGGTATTCACCCGAAGGGTCATCGTTCTGGCAGGCGAATGATGGGTCCTCTTCAGGCAGGCAAATCCATTGCAGGGTAAATTGAATGATGTGAAAAATCCTAATGCTGATGATTCTTCGGCAAGACAGCCGAGGCGGAGACAAGGGGATCGATTGAAAGTGGGATCTCACGGAATTGCTGTCGACAGATTCGACGCCTGATCCGGTGAATCGATGGATGGCCATCTAGCCGACAACCAACTGAACACCCATCCATGCCTCTTCCAGCTGCTGCGAGCCATCCCGCAGGGACTCGAAAGTCCTTCAATAGTCTCGCCAAGGCGCTGGCAGGCTTGGCGGGCATGGCCACCTTTCTATTTCTTCTGGCGAACTTCTACGCGGCATCTCAAATTCCCAAATGTCCGCATATACCAACGCTCGTCAACTGCACCAATAAGGCGTATCCGGTTCTTGGTGGCGCCGATGTCGTTTCCTTTTTCAGCCGTGCGGATGGCACTCCTCCCGCGCGGGGCAAGCCGGCCTATAGGCACGTGCATCTTGGCTATACATACTATTTTCATAACAGCGAAAACATGAGGCGTTTCGCTGAGTCGCCAAGCCGGTTCATCCCCAGGAATGGCGGTTTCTGCTCCTGGGGAATCTCCAATGAATTTGAGCCGGAGTTTGTATGGGCACGTGACTGCCTGGGTCCAGCCGTAAGCCTGAACGCATGGATCATTCGCAATGATCGCCTTTACCTGTTTCTTGCCGACACGCCAGAAGAGAAGTTCGAGAAAAACCTTTCAGAGAACGAGAAGAAAGGTGATCGGCGCTATCTCGCATGGTTTCCTGAGCAGGGATTCAAAATGAACACGACATGTGTCTTCGAAGACCACAGGCGTCTGGATATAGAGATTCCGCCTTAAAGTTATCTCTTGTTGGCCGCGCTACGGTTGGCGGTGGGTCGTCTTGGGTGGCCCCGGCTGTCTTCCGAGGGGTTGATGCAGTGGCTTCAATTCAGCATGTCCGCACCCGGCTCTGCATCCTGATCAAGCATCCATCCGTTCTTGGAACATCTTTCCAGAACAGATAAGATAGGCCGAATCACTGCGGGTCCCCTGGGATGCTCACCCTGCTCTCCGAGAGTCGCAGCTTCGGTGGTCTCCATCGCCGCTACCGGCACCGCTCCCGGCAGCTGGCCTGCGAGATGGTGTTCGGTGTGTTTCTGCCCCCCCAGGCCCTCGCCGGCGGGTCTGTTCCGGCCCTTCACTGGCTGTCGGGCCTCACCTGTACCGATGAGAACTTCGGCCAGAAGGCCGGTGCCCAGCGGCTGGCGGCGGAACTGGGCCTGGCCCTGGTGTTGCCCGATACCAGCCCGCGCGGGCAAGAGGTGCCGGGCGATCCGGATGGCGGCTGGGATTTCGGCCATGGCGCCGGCTTTTACGTGGACTCCTGCGCCGAGCCCTGGCGTCGCCACTACCGCATGCACAGCTATGTGGTCGAGGAGCTGCCGGCCCTGGTCGAGGCGGAGCTGCCGATTCGCTCCGATCGGCGCGGCATCGCCGGTCATTCGATGGGGGGCCATGGGGCCCTGGTGTCCGGCCTGCGCCACCCGGGTCGCTACGCCTCCGTGTCGGCCTTCGCACCGATCGCCCATCCCAGCTTGTGCCCCTGGGGCCGCAAGGCGTTCGATCACCTGCTCGGTCCCGATCCTCTGAGCTGGGCTGCCTGGGATGCCTGTGGCCTGCTGGAGGGCGGCGCCACCCTGCGGGGACCCGACGGAGATCTCCTGTCGCTGTTGGTGGATCAGGGCACGGCCGATCCCTTCCTGGCCGAGCAGCTGCGGCCCCACGACCTCGAAACCGCCTGCAGGGCTGCGGGCCAGCCGCTGGAGCTGCGCCTCCAGCAAGGCTACGACCACAGCTATTTCTTCATCGCCAGCTTCATCGACGACCATCTGCGACACCACGCCCGCGCGTTGATCGGCTGAAGCTTCAGCTGCTCAGCTGCTCAGCTGCTGAGCTGCTCGCACCTCGCCCGCGCCCGCCGTGGCGGCACACGCCATACATTTCCCTCATGGCTTTCTCCGCACCCCCCACCGAATCCTTCGACGTGATCGTGGTGGGCGGTGGCCATGCCGGCTGCGAGGCGGCGATCACGGCGGCGCGGCTGGGGCTGTCCACGGCGCTGTTCAGCCTCAACCTCGATCGGATCGCCTGGCAGCCCTGCAACCCGGCGGTGGGCGGGCCCGCCAAGAGCCAGCTGGTGCACGAGGTCGATGCCCTCGGCGGCGTGATCGGTCGCCTGGCCGATGCCACGGCCCTGCAGAAACGGGTGCTCAATGCCAGCCGCGGTCCGGCGGTGTGGGCCCTGCGCGCCCAGACCGACAAGCGCCAGTACGCCCGCCAGATGCTGCAGCTGTTGCAGCACACCCCCAACCTGCACCTGCGCGAGGCGATGGTCACGGGGCTGGAGGTGGAGCTGGAGAGTGGTGAGCCCCTGCCGCCAGCCGCTTCCCAGGGCAGTGGCCCGATCAGCGGCCCCATTGGCCGCATCCTGGGGGTGCGCACCTATTTCGGCAGCACCTACGAAGCCGGTGCCGTGGTGCTCACCACCGGCACCTTTCTGGGGGGCCAGATCTGGGTGGGAAATCAGTCGATGCCGGCCGGTCGCGCCGGCGAGCAGGCCGCCGAGGGGCTCACCGAAGCCCTGCAGGCCCTCGGATTCCGCACCGATCGCCTCAAGACCGGCACCCCGGCCCGGGTCGATCGCCGCAGCGTGGCCCTCGATCAGCTGGAGGAGCAGCCGAGCGATGCCCACGACCGCTTCTTCTCCTTCGATCCGGCCAGCTGGGTGAGCGGCGAGCCGATGAGCTGCCACCTCACCCGCACCACGGCTGCCACCCATCAGCTGATCCGCGACAACCTTCACCTCACCCCCATCTACGGCGGCTTCCTCGACAGCGCCGGCCCGCGTTACTGCCCCTCGATCGAGGACAAGATCGTGCGCTTCGCCGATAAGGACAGCCACCAGATCTTTCTGGAGCCGGAGGGACGCGACACCCCGGAGCTCTACATCCAGGGCTTCTCCACCGGGCTTCCCGAGCGTCTGCAGCTGCAGCTGCTGCGCACCCTGCCGGGGCTGGAGCAGTGCGTGATGCTGCGGCCCGCCTACGCCGTCGACTACGACTACCTCCCGGCCACGCAGTTGAAGCCTTCGCTGGAGACCAAGCGGATCGCGGGGCTGTTCAGCGCCGGCCAGCTCAACGGCACCACCGGCTATGAGGAGGCCGCGGCCCAGGGCCTGGTGGCTGGCCTCAATGCGGCTCGGCGGCTGCGCGGCCAGGCGCCCGTGCAGGTCCCCCGCCAAGGCAGTTACATCGGCACCCTGATCGACGACCTGGTGACCAAGGATCTGCGCGAGCCCTACCGGGTGCTCACCAGCCGCAGTGAATACCGCCTGATGCTGCGCGGCGACAACGCCGATCGCCGCCTCACTCCCCTGGGCCGCGAGCTGGGCCTGATCGATGACCGCCGCTGGGCGATCTATGAGCGCAAGCAGGAGGCGATCGCGGCCGAGAAACGCCGGCTCGAAACCGTGCGTCTTAAGGGGAGCGATCCTGCGGCCGCGGCGGTGGAGGCCGAAACCGGCGCGCCGATCAAGGGATCGATCCTGCTGGCCGATCTGCTGCGCCGCCCCGGATTCCATGCCACTGCCCTGGTGCGCCATGGGCTGGCCGATCCGGAGCTGCCGGCCGTGGTGCGGGAAGCCGCCGAGATCGACATCAAGTACAGCGGCTATCTGGCCCGCCAGCAGCAGCAGATCGACCAGGTGCAACGGCAGGAGCATCGCCCGATCCCCGCCGACCTGGACTACGCCGCCATCGCCACCCTCTCCAGGGAGGCTCGCGAGAAGCTGGCGGCGATCCAGCCCCTCAGCCTCGGGCAGGCGGCCCGTATTCCGGGAGTGAGTCCGGCGGATGTGACCGCGTTGCTGCTCTGGCTGGAGCTGCGAAAGCGTCGTGAGGCGGCCGCAGCACCGTCCCCTTCGACCTCGTCAACCCTGGACAAGGTCGGTACGTTGAGGCGCTCTTCCTGAGACGCACGCGTGTCGCCCCGTCGAGGCATTCCCACCTCCCGGGCCTACTGGGAGCTCAAGGCCGATCAACTCCTCAACCGGGTCTTCGATCCGGCCCCCACGATCGAGGTGGAGTTGTGCGACACGCCTGTGGCCGGCTCGCTGTTCAGCGCCGCCGGGGTGTCTGCGGCGGCGACCCCGATGCCTGCAGAACAGGCCGTCGCCCCTGCGATGCAGGCTGTGGAAGCCGGACTGCAGACTGCAACATCTCCAGGCTCTGTCCCGGCGCCGATGGCTGTTGCCGAACCCATGGCGGCAGCCACAGCGCCGGCGGCGGCTGCCGCCCCGATGGCTGGAGCCCCGCCAGAGCCCCCGGATGCCCCTTTGCCGCACCATCAGCTGGTCGCTGATCCCCTGGTCGCGAGCGGTCGGCGTGGCATGGTGCCGAATGCAGTCCAGATCACCCGGATTCCCTGGCACCGCCGGCTCGGCGAGTGGGTCAGTGAGCGTCCCGGCCTGGCGCTCGCTGGTTTTGGTGGCACCTGCCTGGCCATGGGAGCCAGCTCGTTGCTCCTGCTCAGCCACTGGAACGCCACCCAGCAGGCCCTGCGTCAAGAGAGAAATCTGCTGCTGGTGGAGCGGCTGCGGGCACTGGGCCCTGCCGCCACAACCACGCCGGCCGGCAACACCGACCCTGCCGAAGGCAAGCGTGGCGCTCCCCCCGAGGAGGGAGTCAGTGCATCGCTGCCGCCGCCGCCGCCCGATGAGCCCTGGATGGAGGAGCTGGCCACGTTGCCCCAGGGCGGTGCCCCCACGGCCGCGCCCCTGAGGGTGCCCGTGAGTTCCTCGATCGCCACACCTGCCCCGGCCTCCAGCGGAGGCGGTGGGGGCTCTGCTCAGGCTTCAAGCGCCAGTGCAGATGGCTCTGAGGGAGGCGGCGGCGGTGGCGATGCTCCTCAGCTCGTGGGTGTGGTGCAGATCCCCGGCCGGGGAGGTTCGGCCATCTTCCAGATGGGCGGCACCTCCACCACGGCCGGAGTGGGCGAGTCGATCGGTGGCAGTGGCTGGCGACTACGCTCAGCCACCGGTGACAGCGCCGTGATCGAGCGTGGTGGCCAGCAACGCCGCATCAGCATCAGCAGCGGTTTCTGAGGCCAGGGTTCCGCCATCCCGGTTGGATCCTCAGTTCCTTGTTCGGCGCGGTCGATCGAAGCCTCTGCCTAGGGTGAATCTCCGGGCCTGAGGCTGTGCATGACTGGGTCCGCTCCGTTGCTGCCCTCGCCTCGGATTCTCTGGCAGGCCCCGTATCAGGATGTGGTGGAGGCAACGGCGGGCCTGGATGCCGCCGCCACCCAGCCGCTCACCGGGCCCTGGAAGTTGCTGTTGCTCGGCGATGGCAGCCCGACCCGCCATCTGCAGTTGCTTACGGGTACGCCCGTGCAGGTGGAGCTGATTGCCATGGCAGCTGAGCCCGAACAGCCAGCTGGCGCCCATCCCCCGGCTGAGGTGGCTGAACTGGCCCCTCCCCTGTTGCGCCGCCAGGTGTGGCTGCGTTGCGGCGCCCATACCCTGGCCTGGGCCGAGAGCTGGTGGAATCAGGCGGAGGCGGAAGCCCATCTCCAGGATCGGCGCCTGCCCATCTGGCGCAGCCTCACCACTAACCGTGCGGAGCTGTTCCGGGAGGTGGATGGCCTGGCCCGTGTGGAGGCTCCCTGGCTGGAGCGGGGCTTCGGGGTGGCGGGACCGTTCTGGAGCCGCCATTACCGCTTCTTTCGCGGTGGTCAGGAACTGACTGTGATCCGCGAAGTGTTCTCTCCCTTGCTGGAGCACTGGCTAGGGCCCGCTGGTACCCCGGCCGTTGGATCCTCCGCAGCGATACCCAGCCATGCCTCGGTTGCCCCCAGGCTGGCCCACAGCCTCTAACGGCGGCCGCTTCTGATGTCGATCGACCTGATGTCCATTGGCACCCTTCTGAACAACGCTTTATGAAGTTGGTAACGCGTTGTCACTGTTTGTTGTTGACAGATTGACGACCTTCGTGGCGGCCGGAGCATGTGGACGTCTGAATCGATGCCGCCATGGCCAACTCTCACTCCCGGCGCACTGGCCCGCCCTCTCCCGGCCCGGCTGTGGAATGGCTGAGCCTCACCGACCTCGGTCGCCTTTATGGCGTTTCGGCCGTGCAGACGGGGCGCATCCTGGTGGCGGCTGGCCTGCGGGAGCGCAGCGGCGAGCCGACCGCGGAGGCCTTGCGACTCGGCCTGGCCGTGATGGGGCCGCCTCGCCACCACCACCACAGCGCCCTCTGGAGCCGCCAGGGTTGTGCCTCGGTGCTGGAGGGTGATGGTCTGATGCCCATGGCCCAGCGCTCCCTGGTTTCGCTCTGGGCCGACCTGCTCAGCGCCCTCCAACTGGGAGCGCCTGGAATCAGCACCTCGGCCGAGGAGATGGCCAGCGAGTTGCCCCAGGAGCTGGTGCGGCCCGTGAACCTGGCCCTGGGTCAGCTCGGCTCCAGCTTTCGGGTCCAGCCACCGAAACGCAGCGGCATGGCTCAGCCCAAAGGTGGCCGGCGCGAGAGCCTCAGGTAGCGGGGAAGGCCTTTCCAGACCCCTGTTTCCAGACCCCTGGCATGATCCTGCCCACGCCAGGGCCAGGGGTGCCGCGAAACTCAGGCCAGCCGCAGGGCCTGGGCCTGCTTGCTCGCCTTGTCAAGCAGCTCGCGCAGATGGTCTTCGTCGGTGTGGCTGAGGTTGGTGCGCAGCAGCTTGGCGTGGGGGGCGTGGGTGCGCAGCCGCTCGATCACCCGATCCGGCGTGGCCTCCCGCACCAGCAGGCACAGGGCGGCACTGCCCTTGGGCAGGGTTTCGCCCAGCTCGCGCATGAAGGCGTCGTTGATGCCCAGATCCGACAGGGACCCGGAGGCGGCGCCCACCCCGGCACCCACGGCGGCGCCGAGCAGGGGATTGAGGAAGAGCAGGCCCACCAGGGTGCCCCAGAAGCCGCCGCCCAGGGCACCGGCGGCGGCCAGGTTGATCGCCTGGCGCAGGTGCACCTGGCCCTCAGCGTCGTGCTCCACCACCACGGCATCCTCCAGGGAAATCAGCTGCTCCCGCTGGATGTCCACCAGCTCCCGGCGGACCTGCTCGGCCTCCTCGACCTTCGGGAAGCTCACCACCACCAGACTGCTCATGATCTCTGCGCCAATGCAGGTTCAGGCTAAGCAGGGGGATGGGTGACGCTGCCCAGCTCTAGGGCCGGCGACGGCTGGATCGGGGCAGGGGCCGCCCGCCCGCTTCCCGCTCGATGGGCGTCGTGGGCGCCGTTGGAGTCGTGCCGGGGCTGGGACGCTGCCAGCGGGTCAGGCTGAAGTCGGCCTGATCAGGCCACTCTTCCGGGGTGTCTGGTTCGCTCCTGGGCGGCCTGGTTTCGGCTGGCCTGGCCTGGTCTGAACGGGAGTCGACCGGCTGCGAGGCGCGTGGGCCGGAGCTGGCGATCCGCGGGTTGGTGCCGGCGGATCCACCAGCCCGTTGGCGCCGGGAGATGGCTTCGAGGGGGCGCCGACCACCGGTGCCCTGTCCAGCACGGGACGCTCCCCGGTTGGAACGTCCAACCCCGGACGGTTCGGTGGTGAACGGTTCGGCGTTGAACGATCCGCCGCTGGATGCTCCGGAGCCGGAACGCCAACGGGTCGAGCGCTCGTCAGGAAATCGCCCATCACCGGACCCGTCATCACGGGAGCGCGTCACCGGCGGCTCGGGTTCAGGCCGGCGGGGGGTCGGGTCGTTCTGCTGCCAGGGTTCGCGCCAGTCGTCGTCGTTGTCATCGAGCAGCCAGTCGAGCTTGTCGCCCATCCAGCGGCCCAGGTCGTCGAGGCGTGGCCGTGAACCGGCTCGGGGGGTGGCTCCACGCCCTGACGGACGCGAGCCAGGGCGAGCCCCGGACACCCCATCCACCAGTTGCCGTCCCGCGCTCACCCAACGATCCAGCCGCTGCTCCAGCGGGTCATCGCCGCGCCGCCCACTGCCCGGCCGGGAGTTCCAACGGGGTTCGTCGCTCATCGGGCCACCTGCTCGGTTCAGCCTATCGACGCCGCCCCGCCAGCCACCGCTCCCGGCGCAGGCCCACCAGCGCGATGGTGAGACCGCCGAACTGCAGGGCCCAGAGAAAGCTGTCCATGGCGCGACCCTAGAGGCCTTGCCGAGCGGCCCCGACAGGCTCCTGGGCCGGCCTGAACACCAGCACGCAGCTGGCGTGCCAGAGCCCGTTGTGCCAGCGCTCGCAGCACTGGCGGCAGGCCAGGTTGCGGCGGCGGCGCTGGTAGCGGGCCTGCAGGCCGCAGCGGGGACAGTGGGCGATCCAGCGGGTCGCGGTGGTGGGGACCGGGAAGCTGTGGCGCAGGCTCACCACGAAGTCGTGCTGGCGGGCGTTGATCGATGCCATGCGGGCGCGGAAGTGGGGGCCATGCACTTCCCGCAGGTCGAGGATCCGGTCCACCCAGGCGTGGATCATCTCGTGGCAGAGCGTGCTCAGGGTGGCCTGGCGCGGCAGCGGTTCCAGCAGCGGGCGCGACAGCACGATCTCGCAGAGGTCGCTGCCATCGGCGCGGCGGCCACGGCGGTAGAGGCCGGCGGTACGCGACAGGCGGCCATCGCTCCAGCGCAGGGTCACCAGCGGCTGCCCGCCGGGCGCCAGGCTGCCGTCGAAATGCTCCCGGTCGAGGCGGTGGAACAGGGGCAGCAGGGGCTCCAGGGTCATGGGGTTGGTGGTCCCGCGGCGACAGTCTGACCGGCCCGTCCGTCAGACTCCGGTGCTCTGAACTGCAGCCGCGCGCACATGGACTGGGGATTGGCCCGCACGATCGGTAGCAAGGCCCTGCTGGCCGGAGCCGGCGCCCTGCTTCTGTACTGGACCATCAGTGCCGTGCGGCTGGTGATCAGCGCCAGGGGGATCAACCCGCTGATCAAGCAGTTCTTCACCCAGGTGGCCAGCGGCCAGGTGGATGGGGCCTACCTGCTCACCACCAAGAACTACCGCTCCCACGTGAACCGCCAGCAGTTCATCCGCTTTCTGGCCGGCCTGCAGCTCAACAAGTACCGCAACCTCAAGAGCGGCCGCCCCCGCATTCAGGACGGCCAGGTCATCCTCACGGTGAAGCTGAAATCGGAAGGCAACGAGGAACTGCCGCTCGACTTCACCTTCGCCAAGGTCGACGAGGCCTGGCGGGTGGACCGCATCCAGCGGCTGGCCGCGGCCTGATCGCCGCGGCGTGATCGCCAGCGCAGGATGGCCGCCGTGAGCACGACGGACCCGAGGGGCGGCGCCCCCAACGGCGGTGGCGGCCC
>NZ_JAYGIC010000002.1:0-35825 GCF_034931105.1 Synechococcus sp. CCY9201
TCAGCTTCCGCTTCAATCACCGCTTCAAGCTGGAAGAGATGACCGATCAAGTGCTCCAGGCGGCCTGTCTCTGCACTGCACGACCCGAACACCTCCTGAGGAGGGCGGAGCTTGCTACCTAATCAAGCCCCCGCTTGTAGCAAGCTCTGCAGAAGCCGTGAAACGAATAGATTCACTGTTGTACCAAGGAGGCTCCCCCAGCATAGCGGCACTACGTTCCCCAGTTAGTTCGAATCTTCTCGGCCCGAGTACGGCGTAGTCCGCAAGTGTGGTTCGCATTTGTCAAACCCTCCATTTCAATTACCAGAGACCCCTGCGAAAAGTTCATCCAGGCTCAGGCGAGTTGGCGGTGCTGGCTTTACAACAGGCTCACCGTCTTTGGCACTCAGGCTCACTTCTGTACCAGCACCAAGACCAATCTGCTCAGCCAGGCCTCGCGGTATCCACACTAAGGCTGTTTCCTTATTTCTGGACCCGTGTCTTCATCACAACCAAGCGGCTATACACTGAATATACCGGCTTTGATCTGCAGCCGCTCAGTCCCTGCACATAGCGCCCCAAGCTGGCGAACACCGTGAACGGCTGGTGGACACAGATCACCGTGCTGGTGTGTGAGCCATCGCAGTGGGCGCGGCAGAAGCATCTCCGCCCCGAAGGGGTGTCCCATCGACAATTGCCGAACAACCCACTCAACAATGTGCCCTTCTTCTCAGGGGCCTTGCTGGCCCACCATCATCAGCCCTGAGCCTACATACAATAAAAATATTCCGGACAAAATAGCAATCACCCCTTGCAGCCAATGGCTCGTCGCGCCTGTGGCGGAGATCATGGTCGCTTCCAATGTGGGCATCGGCTTACTATTTTCACTCATCTTGCCCCAGACATGAAGGATCTGTCCTGGGCAAATTGATTTTTCCTCCAAAGTCAGGCTTTTGGGAATCAAGCCCATTCGTTTAGTCGCGATATTGTGCCGGCGAATGTACTCTTCTGAAGTGGCGCAGAAAAATCTTTTGCCCACATGTTTCTGATCAAAATAGGTCACAAAGGCCTGGGTTAGTTCCACCAATTCCACTCTGATGGGGGGAAGATGCCGGAGTCCGAGCCGCACATGGATCGGACCACTTTCGCCGCGAATGAAAAATTCATAGCCCTCTGACCTCTGATGAATGATCGATGCACTGGCTCCTCGGGCATTCGCATTGACAGCCCAGACTTTCACACCCCAATGCACGCAGTTTGCTCCACCAAGCGGGGAATGCAGAGAGGGATTCTGGGGCATGACCTCTGCGCGTAAATAAACGTCATGTCCGGGAGATAGCCTCTTGCCGGGAGTGAGTTTGGCTGTGAAAACTTGGCGGAATTTTGCCGCGCCAAATCCCAGCAACATCAATCCGAAAATGCAGACGATCAATCCGAATGAGAATGTGATGATGCCAGGCATGGGCGGATAGGCAATTTGTCAAAGATAGTTAACTCATGCCATGGTTGAGAAGTGTGTCCTGGCTCATGGGCCTTAATGTTTTCCGCTGTCTAGCGTTGCGCGTAACCGGCTGGCAATGTAGCGCAGCGGAATTGCCAAGCCGAGCCGAAGTGGCTGCCAAGCAATAGTTCATTTCTGCTTACTCTGATATAGCTTGGGGATCATATCGGGGAATCATGATTCCTTCTTCCACGATTGAGAGAACAGGCTTTTTCTCTAAGCCATTTCGCCATACCTTGGCAACATATGAGCCCGCACTGGGTTGCCATCCCTGTGGGATAAATTCATAGGTCCAAGCGGAATTCCCTTCTTCATCCAACTTCACATGATAATGATTGTCCATATCCCAGCAAGTGACAGTAATTGAAGCGTTTCCCAGGGAAGGAGCTTCCGAATCATAGGCAGATATTGCCGCGACGATATTGGGACCCGCCCGCTTTTGGGCGAATCCAGCAACAGCAAGGAAAATAGAAAACATAAGCGGTATTGGATTCAGATAAAGGAGTGAGGCAATGACACCAAGTGCAGCTCCGAGCAGGAGCCACTTATGCATTAGCGCCGCAAAACCTATCGTTGGACGCAGATAATCAATCTGTTGTTCGATCGTGAGAGTTTTCATGGTCGTAATCTAAGACTGGCCATCACCTGCCCGCAAAGAGCTGCGGGTTGCGAGTCTCCGTGGGCTTGCTAAATTGAAGGAGGCGGGTTAGGTGTATGGCAGGGTTGGAAAGTGCTCTCGGCCTTCAGTGAGAATCTTTCCGGGTGGCGTATCGACTCGACTGACAGGTCAACATCTAGATCAGGCCAATAAAGATGGTCCGAAGTCGGACGCAACACGTTAAGAACCTGATGGATCGTTGCCGCCTTAAACCAGGGGAACTCTGAATAGGGAAGCGCCAGCTCTTTATCATCGATAAGCATCCAGACACAATGTCCGGAAACATTCGTGACCTCAATTTCTAAAGTGGTTGTTCCAGGCATCGATGATCTCCTGTTGGCGTGTCTCGACCAGGCGTTCTGCTTCTTTGATCCTTGGAGAGCTTAGCCCGATGTTGCAAGCGAGTTCAATGGTCGGGCTGAGCCAGAAATTCGCGATCCCTGAAGACGGTTGGTGACAAGTATAGTATTGAACGCCTGTCTCAGTATAGGTACGCCTGCAGTGGCTGTTCGCATCTTTCCAGCACCTCTTGGGCTGATCCGCATTCAACCCCGATCAGCCTGATTCAGTCCGCATAAGATCCCGTGCTCACTATGACTTGTAGCAGTGGTCTTTTGGCCTGTAATGGAACTGGAACAGGGCGATGCCCCAGCTTGAATCTTCGCAGGACCGGGATAAGAAGCCAATGTTTTCAATTCAGTCTGCGTGCCTCTGCTGGCCGGCAGCCATGCCAATCAATGCAGATCCCGCATACCCCTACCCTTGCCGTCTCGCGGACCCTGGCAAGAGCTGGAACCCCACCAGGGTCCAATGCCCACCACCACTCGCCCCAGACGCACTTCCGCTGCAAGGTGCACCCCACCCTGAGCGGCCTGCGGGACCGGCTGCAATGGGTCTACGACTGCTGAAACCTGCTGGCACTCCCCGATGGCACCAGCCGCCGGCCTGAGTATCGGCCCCGGGGTGTGGAGGAGCTGGAACTTTGCTGTAGTCAGCGCTTGAAGGCGGCACGGCCTACAGGCTTCTTCCGCGATGCCCTGCGCACCTGTGCTGGCATGCTGTCCCGGTTGCAGTGGCAGGAGCCGCCGGATTCACGCAGCCGGGTGCTCACCGATGTGGACGGATGCGGCACGGACCTGGGCTTGATCCTGCTGCTGCCGCCCCAGCACCGCTGCCCCGCCTGCAGCTGGTGCCCCGCGGCGAGCTGCTCACCTGACGCCTGCCCACCGATAGCGCTACTCAATCGTTGCGGGCTTCATGGCCGCTGGCGATCATCCGGCGAGAGCCCCGCCGTACGGCCCTGCTGCCGCGTTTCGCCAGCGGCAACGCCTCGATACCCACGGTGGTGCTTGATGCCCACGTCAAGCCAAGGTGTCGAGGTTCAGCAGCAACGGCGAATCGATCAACTTCCAGGCAATCAGCGCCTCCAAGACGTAACGATCCAATTCGGTGGCTCGGCCTACTGGTCTACGGTCTGGTGTGCCAGAAAGTGTTTGATAATCATCTGTTCCATGCCCTTCTGCGTACGGCCATGGGGCCTCAGACCCTGTTCGGCCCACGCGCGATCGAGCTCCTGACGCAGGTCTTCCGGAATCCAGCAGGACAGCATCACCTTGCCCTCTCGGCTGGAGGTGCAATGACGCTCGGACGAGGACACGGGAAGCAGTTGTGCACTTGCACACAGTCTTCCAGTCCCAGTCCCAGTCCCAGTCCCAGTTCCAGGCGCTGCGCCCCAGGGACTGCCCGCAACGGGTAGGCGGAGCGCTCAAGGCCGCCGCCGATCGGGCAGAATGAGAACCGTTCTCAGTCTCTGACGCGGTCATGCCCCAACCGATGGAGCTGATGCGGGCCCCCGTGCCCGTGACTGTGCTCACCGGCTTCCTGGGCGCCGGCAAGACCACCTTGCTCAATCACATCCTCACCAACCAGCAGGGTCTGCGCAGCGCTGTGCTGGTGAATGAGTTCGGTGAGGTGGGCATCGACAACGAGCTCGTGGTGGCCACCAGTGATCAGATGGTCGAGCTCAGCAACGGCTGTATCTGCTGCTCGATCAATGGTGAGCTGCTGGAGGCTGTGCACCGGGTGCTGCAGCGCCCCGAACCGATTGATCTGATCGTGGTGGAGACCACACCGGCCTCGCTGACCCCCTGCCGGTGGCTGTGACGTTCATGGCCGGCGACCTGCGAGACCGGCTCCGGCTCGATTCGATCATCACCCTGATTGATGCCGAGCACTTCAGTGCCACCGCGATGGAGAGCCCGATCGCCCGCGCCCAGGTGGTGTACGGCGACATCCTGGTGCTCAACAAGGCCGACCTGGTGGATGAGCAGCGCCTGGCCGTGGTGGAGTCTGAACTGCGGGCGATCAAGACAGATGCCCGCATCCTGCGGGCCTGCCGCGGTGAGGTGCCCCTGGGTCTGCTGCTGAGTGTGGGCCTGTTCGAGAGCGACCGGCTGGCCGCACTGCAGGCCCAGGAGGAGGCCCGGGGCGACGCGCTGGGCCATGAGGATCAGCGCCAGCAGCACGAACCCGGACATCCCAGCCATGACCACCAGGACAGCCACCACAACCCTGGCGATGGGCATCACCACCATCACCACGAGCATGACCATGCGCATCACCACCATGCCCATACCCCTGAGCTGGAGGGATTCAGCTCTGTGAGCCTGGCCGTGCAGGCTCCGCTCGACCTGCGCCGTTTCCAGCACTTTCTCGATCAGCAACTGCCTGCATCGGTGTTCCGCGCCAAGGGGGTGCTCTGGTTCCGCGAGAGCCAGCGCCGGCACCTGTTTCACCTGTGCGGCAAGCGCTTCACAATCGACGATTCCGACTGGCCCGAGGGCTCAGATCGCCACACCAAGGTGGTGGCGATCGGCAAAGGAATCGATCAGGCAACCATCAGGGCCCAGCTCGAGGCCTGCGTGGCGGCGCCATGAGCCAGACCCTCCTGCTCTCTGGGCCTCCGGGCTGCGGCAAAACCAGCTGGATTCTCAACCAGATCCAGAGCCATTCCGGCCCTTCCGGGTATCTGCGGCTTGCGGGCTATCCCGACGAAGGTCTTGCCCAGGCCAGGGACGGCGGCATCGATCGCGCCTTCCTGCTGGACCAGTGCCCGGAGCTGCTGGACCTGAGTGACCTGGATCAGGCCCTGGCACCCCATCCCGCCGGCCTGCTCGCCCTGATCGAGCTGCCCCAGTTCCATCCGCCAGCGCAGGCCGGCCTGGCGGGCGTGGATCGGCGGGTCATGCCCCAGCTGCAAGCCCTCCATCTCACTCCCGATCGCCATCTGCACTTCGGCCGAGACCCTGAGCTGCCCCAGCAGGACACGCTCGACTTCAGCCATCTGCAGGTCTGGAGCCTGAACCTCAACGCCGCCGTCTGGGATCCCGCCAGCCTCAGCAGCTTCTGGTTCGAACTGGTGAATGGGGCCTATGGCGATGTTTACCGCGCCAAGGCCCTGATGAACCTGCCCGATGGCCAGGCGTTCTTCTGCAACTGGATGGTGAGCCAGGAGGGATCCCAGTTTCTGCCCCTGCAGACCATCGCCCTGCCCAACGGCCGGCCTGATCGCCTGTCACGCCTGGTGGTGCAGGGCAAGGACCTTGACCCTGCGGCCATCGAGGCCACGGTCGCCGATTGCCTGCTCAGCGATGCCGTGCTGGAGCAGCAGCAGGTTCCTCTGCGCCAACGCCACACCCAACCAACCCGTTCCGCCTGATCGCCATGGCCCACGCTGTGATCTCATGTCTGCACGCCAACCTGACCGCTCTGGAGGCGGTGCTGGCGGACATCGATCAGCTCGGCATCGCCACCATCACCTGCCTGGGGGATCTGGTGGGCTATGGCCCCCAGCCCAATGAAGTCGTGACCCTGGTCCGGGAGCGCGCCATCCCCTGCTGCCAGGGCTGCTGGGATGAGGACATCATCGAGGGGCTCAACTCCTGTGAGTGCAGCTACCCCTCGCAGCTGGCGGAACGGCGCGGTCATCAGGCCCATCACTGGACTGCCGAGCAGCTGAGCGAGGAGAACAAGGCCTTCCTCGGCAGCCTGCCGATGTCCTTGCGACGCGATCGGCTGTTGTTTGTGCATGGCAGTCCCAACAGTCAGCACGAAGTCCTGCTGCCCGACATGGATGCCTTTGCCGCTCTGGAGCGGGTGCAGACGGCCGATGCCGACACCCTGTTTTGCGGCCATACCCACCGCCCCTACGTTCGTGAGCTGCGGGATGGCGTCATCCGTGTGCGCGTGCAGGCGCCGACGGATCCGCAGTCACCAGCCGAGCGGGAGATGGCCTTGCCCGTGCGCCGCATCGTCAACGCTGGCTCTGTGGGTGAGCCGCGCCATGGCAACACCCACGCCACCTATGTGATTCACGACGAGGTCACAGGCAACGTCGAGATCCGCGAAGTGCCTTACGACGTGGAGCGCACCTGCAGGGCGATTGTTGAGGTTGGACTGCCGCCGGTGTTCGCCTGGCGTCTGCGCCATGGCTTCGAGTACGCCGAGCGGGCCGATGACGCCAGTCACGTGTGTGAGCGCTGATGGCACGCTGGGCACTGGTGAGTGGGTTGCAGGGCGACCTTGCGCTCTACGAGGCGATTCAACGGGATCTGCGCCAGCTGGGCCGAGTCGACACCCTGTTTGTGTTGGGTGATCTGATTGGTCCCGACAGGGATGCCAATGCTCTGCTGGCTCGGCTACAGGATCCCCGCCGCGGAGAGCTGGCGCCTCAGTGCATCTATGGCTGGTGGGAAGAGCAGTTGCTCGCCGAACGCGGCTATCGCGGTGAGCGGCGGGCTGACCCTCTGCGTCAGCAGTTCGGCCAGACCGCCCTGGAGGCGCTGGAGCAGGCCGTTGATCCAGGACATCTGGCCTGGCTAGCAGCCCTGCAGTTCGGCTTCATCGAACTGGATTGCGCCCTGCTGCATGGCAGCTCTGCCGATGTGGGCGACAACCTGGGTCCAGACAGCTCGCCGCTGTTGCTGCTGGACCGGCTCACCCGGATGGATGTGAACCGCCTGTTCACCGCCCGCAGCGGCGAGCAGTTCAGCGTGGAGCTCTCGGGTGGGGGTATCGCCTCCGCCGTGCGGGATCTGGCCGGCGAACGGCAGCTTCAGCAGGTGGTGCCACAGCGCAAGGTGATCGGCATCGGCTCCGGCCTCCGCTACACCCTCTATGACCAAGGCAGCGACAGGATCGCCTTCAGGACGGTGGGCCAACAGGCTGGATCGAGAGGACGGGGGTTCGCGTGACGCCTGCTTTCGGGGGAACCGTGGAACGCCTGCAGCTGGATCTGGCCGGACACCGGCTGGGGATCGTGCTGGAGCGTTCCGGGCCCCGAACGGCACCACTCTGGTTGTTGTTGCCGGCGCTGAGCACCGTCTCCAGCCGCAGCGAATGGAAGCCCCTGGCGGAGGCCGTCGGTGATCAGCGCCAGCTCGCCAGTCTTGACTGGCCGGGCTTCGGCGACAGCGATCGACCGGCCATCGGCTACGACGCCTCCCTGCTGCGTTCGGCACTCCGGGCTGTTCTCTCCTACCTCCACACCATCCACCCAGGCCGCCACAACGGTTCCGCTGGCTGCGGCAGCTGGTCGCCGCACCGCTGATCGGCCCCGCGCTGTATCGGCTCAACACCAGCAAGGCCGTTCTCAGGCTGATGTTGCGCCGTCACGTCTGGGTGGACCCTGACCTGTTGACCCCAGAGCGGGTTCGGCAGCAGCAGCAACTGGCCCGCCGCCCGGGGGCGCGCTTCGCCAGTGCGGCCTTTGTGACAGGCGGCCTCGATCCAGCACAGGAGAGCGACTGGTGGCTTCACCAGGCCCGGATGCTCCACTGCCCGCTGCAGGTGGTCCTGGCGGCGGAGGCACCACCGCGCTCGAGAAAGGAGATGGAGGCCCTGGCCTGGGTGGCGGATCAGCTCAGCGTGATCCCGGGGCGGCTGGGCCTGCATCAGGAATTCGGCGCCCTGCTGGTTCGGCAGTTGCTGTCGGGCGACGGGTCATTTGGCTGACCATCAGGGCCAGCAGGAATCCCCCAAACTGCACGATGACCACACAGGGGCCGGAGGGCAGGTTGGTGAGGCCTGAACCCAGCAGACCGAGCAGGGCACAGCCGCCACCGAGGCCCGCCGAGACGAGGGAATAGACCGGAAAGCGGCGGCTGACAAGCCGCCCAGCGCAGGCCGGGATGACGACGAAGGCGCTGATCAGCAGCACGCCCACCGCCTTGATCGACACGGCCACCACGACGGCCAGCAGCACGATGAAGGCCAGGCGGTGTCGGCTGGCCCCCACCCCGAAGGCCCCCGCCAGGTCGCTGTTGAGGGTGAGCAGCACCTGCGCCCGCAGGCTCAGGGACAGATACACCAAGGCCGCCACCAGCAACAGGCCGATGACCGTCAGATCGCTGCGGCTGATGCCGAGGATGTCACCGAACAGCAGCTGCTGAATGCCGCCGCGGTAGGTCTCCACCAGGCTCAGGGCCACCACCGCAAAGGCGAGGGAGGTGGAATACACGATGTTGAGCAGGGCGTCTGCGGGCAGACCGCTGCGGGCAACCAACTGGTTCACCAGCAGAGCGAACAGCACCGCAAAGGGAATCAACACCAAGGTCGGGTTGATCCCCAGCAGGATGCCCAGGCTGATGCCCAGCAGGGCCGAATGCCCCAGCGCATCACTGAAAAAGGAGAGCTGCCGCAAGACGGCAAAACTGCCCAGCAGCCCGCCAAGAGCGCCGGTGAGCAGTCCCCCCAGCAGGGCCCGCTGCATCGAGGGTTCCGCCAGGATGTCCGGGATGACGGTGAGATGCGTCATGGCTGCTGCGGACCTGCGTTGCTGTGTTGGTGGCGGTAGGGCACCACGTTCGGTCCATACAGCTCCAGCAGCCGTTCGGGGCTGAGGGTGTGATCAGGGCTGCCGCTGCAGCGCAGACGGCGGTTGAGGCAGAGCACCTGATCGCAGCTGCGTCGCACCATCTCGAGATCGTGGGAGACTTGCAGCACGGTCCAGCCCTCCTGACGGCGCAGCTCGAGAAGCAACTGGTGAAACTGTTCCATTGAGGGGACATCCAGACCAGCCTGGGCCTCATCCAGAACCAGCAACTGGCGGGGGCGCACCACACAGAACGCCAGCAGCACCCGCTTGAGCTGGCCACCGGAGAGTTCACTCAGCAGCCGCTCGCCAAGAGCGCCGCAGCCCGTACGCTGCAAGGCCTGCTGAATCGCCTGGCGGCGGCCCTCGCGGCCTCCACCCAGCCAGGCCAGGTTCAGGCCCGGCAGATCAAAGCCGAACCCGACAAACTCACAGACCGTCAGGGGAAACCGACCCTGCAAGGCCAGGGTCTGGGGCAGATAGGCGATCTGGGAGCGAACCGAGCGGGGAAGCTCTCCGGCTGGACCGAGTTCCTGGCCCAGGATCTGCACCGAACCGCCTGACCTGGGCAACAGTCCAAGCAGGGCCGCCACCAGGCTGCTTTTGCCCGCCCCATTGGGCCCCACCAGGGCGGTGTCGGTTTCCGGGGCCAGGGAGAAGCTGACCCCATCGACGGCCAGCAGGCCGTCACGCCGAACGCTCAGGTTATGAACCTGCACCACCGGGGAGGATCCCATCAGCCCTCAACCACCGAAGGCCTGAATCAGACCGGCTGCGTTCTGTCGCATCACCTGCAGATAGGTTCCCGGATCCTTGACGGAATCCAGGCTGCCGGTTTCCAGCGGGTTAAACACAACGATCTTCACGCCAAGATCCTGGGCCAGGGTGTTGAACGAGCGCTGACCTTCTTGGGGCTCGCTCAGGAGGGCCTTGAGCTGCGTTGTCCTGACCTCAGCCGCCACCCGCTGCAGATCGGCGGGACTGGGGTTCAGTTCCGGCACATCCACCAGGAACTCGGCCTTCAGGCCATAGCGCTGGGCGAAGTATGGGGCGAAATCGTGGAAGGCGATGAAGGTCTTGCCGCTGTAGGGCTTGAGCTGAGCGGCGATGTCGCTGTTCAGCTTCTGCAGCTGGTTGATGTACGCAGCTGCATTGCGCTTGTACCCCTCGGCGCAGCTGGGGTCCGCCTTGACCAGGCCATCGCGGATGGTTTCCACCTGCTGCACGGCCCGCAGCGGATCCAGCCAGATGTGGGGATTGACCGCCCCATGGGCATGACCATGCCCTTTGTCCTCTCCATGCTCGTGGCCAGAGCCTTGGTCATGGTCAGAGCCATGCTCATGGCCGTGCTCCGCTTCGCCTTCCGGAGAGTCGATGGTGGCAATGCCGCGGCTGGAATCAATCACGGCGAGCTGGCTGTTGCCGACTGAGGCCACCAGCTTGTCGAGGAAGCTCTCCATCTCCAGCCCGTTCTTCACCAGCACCCGGGCCTGGCGCAAGGCCGTCAGATCGCTGGGCCTGCCCTGGAACTCATGGGGCCCGGTATTGGCAGGGATGAGCGGTGTCACCGTGGCGCAGTCCCCGGCGACGGCCCTGGTGAACAGGGTGATCGGCAGGAAGGTGGTCACCACCGGCAGCTTGGCGCCGCTTGAGGAACTCTCCACCTTCTGCTGCGGCGCTCCACAGGCCGCCAGAAGCAGCGGGAGGGAGATTGCGCCTGCGCGGATCAACAGGGCGTGGATGGGTGCCATCAAGAGAAACGACGGAGAGAACGGGGCAGCTCGGCGGGCAGCGGGCTGCTAAGGATGAGAACCATTCTCACAGTAGCGGTGAGCGAAGGGCCTGCCGCAGGACGTCGTGCCATGGGATTCCGCGCGCGCTCAGGCTGTCCTGCAGGGCATCCAGCAACGTCAGTGCGCAGGCCGTGTCGTCTCTCCCTGGTGGCTGCTGCCACTGCCGGGCCAGCGCTTCGGATGCCTGCCGCAGCTTCGCCATCGGCTCCTGCATGGGGTTGATGGCTGGATCCAGCCGGCGCTGTTGGGCGCGCTCGCTCAGGGCACCCGCCGGTGGAGCGAGTGCCGCCGGACCACCTGCTGTTGGGGTGGCACCGGTCTCGTAGAAACAACCCCGCGCCCCGGTATGGCAGGCCACGTCGCCAACCTGCTCGACGCTCAGCAGCAGGGCGTCTGCGTCGCAGTCGTAGCGAAATCCCCGCAGCAGCTGGAGATGACCACTGCTGGCTCCCTTGTGCCACAACTCCTGGCGCGAGCGACTCCAGTAGTGCACCTGGCCGGTCTCAAACGTGGCCAGAAGCGAGGCCCGGTTCATCCACGCGAGCATCAGCACCGCACCATCGAGCCAGTCCTGGGCGATGGCAGGGATCAAGCCATCGCTGGTGAAACGCAGGTGGTGGATGCAGGCGACGGGCCACTGTTCCCTCGCGCTCATGGCCTGGCCTCCTCGTTCGGATCGAGGGGCCACAGCACCCAGTCACCCTCCCCTCCACCAGCGGCCAGGGCCTTGCCGTCGGATCGCCAGGCCACCCTGGTGAGCGGCTGGCCATCGAGTTCGAGCACCTGCAGCAGGGAGCCGGCTTCGCTCCAGAGCGCCGCGGTGCCATCCCGCGATGCCGTGACGATCGGGGCCTCGGCAGGACCACAGGCCAGCGCCGTGATCCGATCCAGATGAAAGGGCAGCAGCACGGCGTTCCAGTCCTCCAGGCCATCCCCCTGACCGGACCACACGACAGCTGCCTCTGCGGCAGCCACAAGCAGCGCCTTCTGCCCGCTGGGCCATCGCCCCAGCGTCAGGGCGTGAATCTTGCCCGGCAGGTCAGCGACCCCCAGCATCGGTTGCTGAAGATCCCGCCACAGCACCAAGCGCCGATCCAGCAGACCCGCCGCCAGCCAAGGCGGATCCACGCCCCACACCAGCTGGAGCACGGCCGAGCCCGTTTCCAGTCGCAGAGGTTCCGCGCTGGCTGGTGAGGCCAGGGACAGGCTCCAGATCCACACCCCCTGGACGGTGCCCGCTGCCAGTTGATCGCCCGCTGGGCTCCAGCTCAGGGCCATCACCGCGCCGCCCGGGCTGCAGAGCGGCGGCAACCAGACCTGGTCCTCGCTGTGCCAGATCCAGACCTCCGCTCCCCTGGCCACGGCCAACAGGGGGCCATCCGGCTGCCAGGCCAGCTGGTCGATCCAGCCCTCGACTGCTGGCACGATCACCTGCACCGGCACCTCACCGTCCAGGCGCCAGAGCGACAGCACGCCGTCTTCGCCGCCTGCGGCCAGCCAGCGGCCACAGCTGGAGAATCCCAGGGCATCGAAGCCCTGACCGCCGGTTTCACTGGCCTGGAGCAGGGGCCAATCCACGCCGGCTGCGAAATCGACAAGGATGAACTCACCCGCAGCGCTGGCTATGGCCAGGTGGGCTGCCCAGGGTCCCCAGGCCAGGCCGGTGACGCAGCCCTGCACCCTGCCGCGAAGCTGCTGGCTCACCGGCCCCTTGGTCGTCGGCCGCAGCGGGCCTGAGCCTTCAGTCATCACGGCTGTTCCTGCTGTGCTCCAGCAACTCATTCAGCTGCCACCGCTGCGCCTCATGGGGATCGGGTGCCAGCTCGCCGACCAGCTCCCGGGCCAGGCGCTCGACCATCTGCGGCCACTCCACCTCATCGGTGCGCTCAAGCAGAACCTCCACCGAGAGCAACCAGGCCTGCAACACCCGAAGGTCACGGAGAACCCACTGCCTGCCCATGCTCTGCCGCTCCACGGATGGCAGCTCTCCGGCCAGCTGGTGAACAACGGCCGTCGTCAGGCTCTGCATCGACTGGAGACAGGCCCAGAGCTGCTCCTGCTGACCCCTCAGGCTGCCCCGGCGGCGCAGCAGCCCATCGTGCATCCGCTGGAAACGCATCTGCTCTACGGCTGAGGGTCCCTGCTCCCAGGGGTCCTGCCCAGCAACGTCCCGCGCATCCAAGGCCATCAGATCAGCAGAGGGTCAGGCCCCGGCGCCAGGAGCAGCGACATGACTCTTCGCCAGCGAACGAGAATCATTCTCGCAGGCTACGGTCCCGGGGTCGATCCGTCCTGCGATGCGGTGCAGCACCCGCAAGCTGGGGGACATGGAGCCATCGCACCAGCAGTGACCGCGCTCGTGCTGTCCCCGTGGCGCTCCAGGCCCCGTCCCCTCCTTGCCAGACAGGGCTTACGACCCGGTGGCAACTGGTGCGGATCCGCCAAAGCCACGACCGATAGAACCGCGCTCCCGCTCCCGCGCCGGCACAGACACCGGCCACAACCACCAGCGCCCCTGGGCATCGCCGGCGGCCAGATGGCGTCCATCCGGTCGCCAGGCCAAAACATTGAACCCGCTGCCCTGCCCTTCGATGGGCTGCATTAGCTGACCTCGCCCATCCCAGAGCGCCACCGTGCCATCGCTGGAGGCGCTCGCCAGCATGGTGCTCCCGGGCGCAAAGGCCAGGGCACTGACGCGCTTCTCATGCCAGAGCAGCGGTTCCGGTTGCCAGGCCTTCGAGCCCTGCCTCACCTGGGTCCAAAGGATCACAGCCTCTGCCGCCGCGCTGGCCAGCAACGGCGCCAAGCGCCCCGGCTGATCACTCCAGGCCAGCTGGCGCACCTTGGCCGGGAAGCCACTGAACTGCCAGGGCTCACCGTGGCAATCCTCCGGCCACACCAGCAGGGAACGATCCAGCATCCCGCAGGCCAGATGGTGCCCTGGCGCCGAAAACGCCAGGGCCAGTCCGGCCGAGCCGATGGGGTTGCGCGCCGGGGGTTCGGATGGAGCACTCCGAGCCGGCTGCCACAGCACCAGCTCCCCATGGCAACTGGCCGCCAGCTGCATCCCATCGGCACTCCAGGCCAGGGCCTGGATCGTGCCGGGGAGATTCATGGACGGCTCCTGCCAGCGGCGGCTGGCCCCATCCCAGAGCCGCAGAGACCGCCCGACCGCCACCGCCAGGAGCAGGCCACCGGGCTGCCAGGCCGCCGCGTCGATCCAGCCGCCCCCCAGCGGCATCGGTGCAAAGGCCAGGGGGCGCACGCCTGTGCCGCCCAGCTCCCACAGCAACAGCACACCACTCTGACCGGCGGCCATGAGGAACTGGCCGTCGTCGCTGAAGCCCACCACATCCAGGCTGCTGTCGCGCTCGCCCCGCAGCAGCTCCTCACAGCCGGCGCGGAAATCGAGCAGCAGCAGTTCGCCACCGGCGCTGGCGATCGCCAGAAACTCGCCATCGGCCGACCAGGCCAGGGCCGTGATCGGCTGCTGCAGATCGCCGCAGAGCCGTTCGCTCACCAGGGGTGCTGTCGGTGCCATCGCCAATTCAGGCCACGCAGGCGTGGAAGCCGGCGCGCAGGCCATCGGCATCGAGATCGCGTCCGATGATCACGAATTCGGTGCGGCGCTGCTCAGCCGGCTTCCAGGGGCGATCGAAATCGCCGTCGATCAGCATGTGCACCGACTGCAGCACATAGCGCTCGTCCTTGCCGTCCAACTGGATGATGCCCTTCATCCGGAACAGATCCGGACCGTGGCTGCCTACCAGATCGGAGATCCAGCTGCCCAGCTTCTCGAGGTCCATGGGTCGGTTCTCCACCAAGGCCAGCGAACCGACGGCATCGTCGTGCTCATGGTCGTGCTCCTCGGCCAGAAAGCCCGGATCGAGGCTCAGGGCACGCTCCAGCTCAAAGGCTTCCACGCCCAGCAGCTCCTGCATCGGCACATCCGCCTTCTCACTGGTGAGCAGACGCGCCACGGGGTTGATGGCACGCACGCGGCGCTCGATGGCCTGGCGTGCCGGTTCGTCGACCAGATCCCGTTTGTTGAGCACGAGCACATCGGCAAAGGCCAGCTGCTCCTGCACCTCTTCTGTGTCCCAATGCTGCTCGACGTGCTTGAGATCGACCAGGGTCACGACCGCATCCAGCCGCAGCTCGTCGCGCAGATCCTCATCCACGAAAAACGTCTGAATCACAGGCGCTGGATCGGCGAGGCCAGTGGTTTCGATCACCAGATGGTCAAAGCGGTCGCGCCGTTTCATCAGGTTGCCGATGATGCGGATCAGATCACCGCGCACGGTGCAGCAGATGCAGCCGTTGTTCATCTCGAAGATCTCTTCATCGGCATCCACCACCAGCTGATTGTCGATGCCCACTTCGCCGAATTCATTCACGATCACCGCCACCTTCAGGCCGTGCTCATGGGTGAGGATCCGGTTCAGCAGGGTGGTTTTGCCGGCACCGAGGTAACCGGTGAGCACGGTCACCGGCAGCCGCTCGGCAGCGGGAACAGGGCTGGAGAAGACCATGGAGGGGCAGGGGAGGCAGTGCCCCATATAATGAGAATGGTTCTCGTTTTAGCAGGTTGCACACCTGGTGCCATGCCCAAGGGTCACCACGCCCATCCATCCGATCAGGCCCCGATCAGGCCCGGCAGGCCCTTGGGCCCCGGCAGCAGGCCTGGTCCGTTGCCGCAAATTGCCCAACGGGGAGAGCGTTGATGCCCCCCTGGAGCGCGACGACCGTCACCTCACCTGCGTGAGCTGTGGCCACAGCGAACCAATGCCGATCTGCCTGGCGGGAACCGGCGGCTTCGGCCTGACCAAGGTGCTGCTGCAGGGGTTCAAGCCCGTGTTCCACACCTTCAAGCCCCACGGCCTCTGCAGCTCCTGCCAGCAGGGCAAACCTCTCGACCCATGGCTGACATCGTGATTGTCGGGGCCGGGCCCCAGGCTCTCACCCTCAGTTGTCTCTTGCTCCAGAAACGACCGCGGCTGCATCGGCGCCTGCGGATCGTGGACCCCAGCGGCCGCTGGCTGAGCCGCTGGCAGCGACAGATGGAGCGCTACGAGATCCCCTGGCTGCGCTCACCCTCGCCCCATCACCCCCATCCAAACCCCAATGCCCTGCGGAACTTTGCGCACAGGCAGCAGCGCAGCCGCCAGCTGGAGGGTCCCTATGGCCTCCCCCACACCGATCTGTTTGCGCAGTTCTGTCGCCAGGTGATCGCCGAGTACCAGCTGAGTGAGGGAGTGCAGCCCGCCCATGTGGAGCGCATCCGGCTTCCCCAGGTGGGCACCGGCCCGGCGGAGCTGGCACTCAGCGATGGCACAACCATGACAGCCGGCAGATTGGTGCTCGCCACGGGGAGTGGCACGCCTCAGATGCCCTCCTGGGTCGGGGAGATCGCGGGCAACCATCCGCCCGAGGCGCTGCAGCACAGCGAAATGATCCATCTCCCTTCGCTGCACCCACTGCAGGGCCAACGGATCCTGATCGTGGGAGGCGGGCTCACCAGCGCCCATCTGGCCCTGGGAGCGCTTCGGCGGGGTGCGCTGGTGCATCTGCTGTGTCGCAGGACCCTGAAGCACAGGCCCTTCGATGCTGATCCAGGCTGGCTCGGGCCCAAATACCTCAAGGCCTTTCGTGCTGAACCCTGCATGCAGCGGCGACATCAGCAGGTGCTGGAGGCCCGCGACGGCGGCTCCGTCACGCCGGAGACTGCCGCCCAACTGAGGCAGGCCCAACGCGCCGGAGCACTGCAGCTCCACGAACACTGCGAGGTGCGCTCAGCGCGATGGTGCTCCGATCAGTGGTCTGTGCTCTGCACCGATGGTCATGGACTTGAGCCCGATCGGATCTGGCTTGCCACAGGGCACCGCCAGGGCGTCAGCCAGCACCCGCTGTTGCGGCAGCTCCAGGAGCAGCGTCCGATCGACTTGGTCAACGACTGGCCCGTGCTGATGACTGACCTGAGCTGGCCAGGCAGCACCGTGCATGTGATGGGTGGTCTCACCGCCCTGCAGATCGGGCCCGCAGCCCGGAATCTTTTCGGTGGGAGGGAGGCAGCCCTGCGCATCTGCCGGGCTGTGATCAAACAATGATCAGCACCACCAGAACGGTGCACCAGCAGGGCTGTGCTGTTCCAGCGATCACAAGATTCCGCACTCAGTTCACGGGCAGGTTGCCGTACAGCTTGCAGGCCGGCTGCTTGGCCAGTTCGGGCTGAATGAATGACGCGGGACTTCTGGATGGCCGGCCTCGAGGGCGATGAAAGGCCTGGAGGCACTTGCCATCCAGCATCTTGCTTTCATCGGGATCCGTGAAAACCACCAGCCGGCGCATGCGCGCGTCGCGGTCAGTTGGCTGGGGCTGTGGTGTATGGCCCTTGCCATAGCTGTGTCCGTGCGCGAGCGACACCCTCTCTTGGCCCGTGGTGGCGACAGGCTCAGGCAGATCGTTCCTGTGCCAGTCAGGTCCCTTCGTCTAGCTGCCGTGCATTGCAGCTGCCATGGCCAACAGGGGAACGCTCAGCCTTGGCTGCAGATCACCCCCTGCAGCACCTGCTGGGCATTCCGTCTGCAAGGCCAGCAACACATCCCCATGGCGCTCACGGGCTGTGATCACCAGGGCCGGTCGAGGCTTGGCCGCAGGCCCATCCGTGAATGGGAAGGCGACCAGCACGATGTCGTAGCGGCTCAGCATCAGCCGGTGCCGGTCCCGCGGCGTCTGGGGTTTGAAGATGTCCGCCAGTAAGGCAGCCACTTGGTGCTCCGCAGAACCAGCACCAACCCAGATGGCACACCAGTCGCGGTGATAGCCGAACGACACCGCCGTTGAGCCCCGGTGCCGCCTGCGCTGCGCAAGGGTCGCGCAGCGACTCGGGTCAGCCCTTGCGCGGTGCGCAAGCCGGGGCAGGCCGGGTGGCGTGATCGCCGGCCCCAAGGCCCGCCTTGCCCATCTGGCCTCAGCTCCTGAGCACTTCTGGCGCCTCGGGGCAGATCAGATCAGCCGCCCTGCGGGCATCGCTGAGCACCTGCAGCAACACCCGGGGCGATTCGCGTAGCAGCTCGATCCAGTGGCCCAGATAGGCGGCGTGATTGGCCATGGCACTGCCGATTTCCAGGCGATCGCCCAGCAGCACCGCCCCCAGCTCGGCGACGAGCTCCTCACGGGCATAGGCCCTGCCGCCATCGCCTTCGGCGCCCATGCCGCCGGAGAGATCCCGGGCCAGCCGGGAGCCATGGCCGGTGGAGTGAATCGCCTCATGGGCCCAGGTGGCATAGAGGGCCGCTGCTGAATGAAAGGCCACGCGCTCCGGCAGCTGGATTCGATCCGGCAGCGGCAGGTAGCAGGCCCGATCGCCGCCAAAGCGCACCCGCACCGGCCAGCTGCTGAGCACGGCCTCAGCTGACGCCAGCCGCTCGGGCTCGGGGCGCTGGATCACTCCCTCGACCTGGCGGCGCTTCTGGATGAGCCCTTCCAGGGCCTCGCCCTCCAGATCGGCGGCATTGAAGACCGGCACCGGCCGATAGCTCACCCAGCTGCGCCCAGGCCCCGCAGCTTCCTGGCCAGCACCCCCACTTCCGCCCGTGCCTGCCGCATCAACTGGAACAGCCTCGGCCAGCTGGCCTTCGCCCCGCTGATGCACCTGGGGCCGCAGCACGTGCACGGCTTTGCTGCCCTTGCGGGGGAAGACCCCGAGCGCCTTGGCCTCGGCAAAGCCGCACCAATAGGGCAGGGCTGAACCCCGTAGGTGCATGCCCAGGGTGAGCAGCACCGGATTGGCACCACGGTAGCGACGGCCGGAGAGCAGATTCACGTGGTGCCCGCCTGCAGCGGCATCCCACTCGCGCCGCCAGGGAGTGGTGCCCGCCTCCAGCAGGGCGAGCAGGGAGGCCACCAGCTTCTCCTCTGGCGAGACCTTGGGGCCGGACGTGCCTTTCGGTGTGGAGGTGGATCGTGATGTGGAAGCAACAGCCACGGGTGGCAAGCGCAGGACCGCAAGCGCCAGCGCGGCCAGCGACAAGGGCCGGCCGCAGCGCTCACAGAACCCAATGCCCCCAGGCGTCTCATTTCCTGCGGCGGGCCGGCTTGGGCCAGCCCTTGCGCGGTCGCGCAGGCTGAGGACTCCTGCGCGACGACTCGACTGGGATCAGCGAAAGCCCGTCCTCCATTTCGCGGTGGGTGACTTGACCCTCACCAAAGCGAGAGCCCTTGAGCACAAGGCCCTGGAGGACCGCCCTCGTCGATGAGGAAGACAGCATGGGCCGAGAAGAGGGCTTGATTCGCACCGAACGGATTGATCGCCTCGCCCTGCGCCGCAGCGAGCGCTGGAGCTGTCGCTGCACCACTGCGGCGACCTCAGTTGAGCGAGCGGGCCCGGCGCTGCTTGCGGGAGGCCTGCTCGATCGCCTTCAGCTCCTCGGCCTCCTCCAGCAGCTCACCGGAGAGGGCCTCGAGATCGTCGGCGGCATGCCGCAGCTGGGCACTCAGCTTGAGCCCCTGATCAATCGAGGCGCTGTAGGCCGCAGCCGCCTGATCAATCTCGGCGAACAACTCCCTGTACTCCTCCGGTGGATTGGTGTCCCAGTCGGGATAGGCCGCAGCGGCCTGCTGCAACACCGTCAGGGCTGAAGACCAGCTGGCCTTGAAGCGGAAATCGAGATGGCGCAGATCCACATTGGCTCGCTTGAGCTCCTTGGTGCTGGTGACTGTTGCCAGGGCAAACACCTGGCGCCTGAGGTCGGCCAGCGTCGGTTCCTTCTGCCGTGGGGAAGACTTGCGGGCCATGGTGCTCACTCAACAAGGTCCAGGCCCAGCTGCTCACCGCCCCGCAGCTGCTCCAGCTCTCGGCGCAGGGCCTGGCTGGTCTGACGTTCGATCCTGAGGGCTTCTTGCAGCTCGTCGCGCTCACGTCGATAGCGGTTGGAGTGGGCGACACGGCCGCCGAGGCTCTGGTTGTTCTTGGCCAGTTGCTTGCGGCGCTCCACCTCAGCCCCATAGGCACGCCGGAGAGCATCCAGCTCTTTCTGCAACTGCAGCTCCGCCTTGGATTGCTGCTGCTCGGAGCGTAGGGCCACGGCCTCCGCCTCCAGCACCTTGATGCGATTGCTGAGTCGGTCGACCTCAACCTGCTTGCCCTGCAGGGCCTGCTTGAGCTTGTGCAGGAGCGCACCAAGACGCGAGCGTTCTTTCTTCTGATCGAGAGCATTGTCTTCGCAGAGGCGGGCGTATTCCCTCAGTAGACCCGTGCGCCGCTGCAGGACCTTGGCGGTGCACTGATACTTGATGATCGTGATGACACGGCAGCGCTCCAGCTCGTCGAGATCCTGAACCGACTTGAGCCACCTCAGCTCGTCATAGTTGGTGCATTCGTGCCGCAACTCCTGGGTGGGGACATGGTTCTGGGCACCAATCAGCGGGAGGTTCCTGAGGTGAACCTGGCCGTACCAGTAGTCGAACTCGTCCTTCTGGTCCTGACCTCCGAACATCACCGGCCTTGCCTGACGAACGATCGTTAATCCGTCGATCCTAAGTAGCCCCATCGCTCCGCACTCTCAGGACAGGGGTGCTCGAGGCACACCGCGACGGCGCTCCAGCCGCAGGATGCGCTGGGCGTGGAGGTCGTTCTCCGGCGTCCATCCCGTCTGCGGTGGAGCATCCAGCGGCGACTCAGGCAACGAGGTTTTGCGCTGCGGACGGTCGAGGGTTGCCAGCAGCAGCAGGACAACCACCAGTTCAGCGGCCAGGAGCAGGTCGATCTGGGCCATGGGACGGAAGGTCTCCGCGAAGGAACGACTCAAGCCTCCACCCCCTCTCGAGATTCGGATCATTTCTCCTGCGAAGAAGCAGTAGAGGTGCGCACATCCGTCATCAAGACCATCCGCGGGTTCGGCCGAGACCCTGTCCCACAGAAGGGATGCCAGAGGCGTACAGCATGGGGAGCGACCAGGGCGGCAGCGAAACGGGGGGCGCGCTGGCGTTGTCGGTGTGTGGGTCTGTGAACCTTCCGGGAAGGCGCAGCCCATAGCCTCCGGCCCAAGAACCCAGGACTGCCAAGCCCTCACGCCAGGATTATGCAGCATGCGCATAGTTCTGCAGCCTGATTCGCTTTGGGGCTGGGTGCCGCAGGAGGCAGGATTGACCCTGACTGGCCAGCCGTATGGTTTCCCTACCCCCCACCTCGGATTTTCCGCCTGATCCCGAGCCCCTGAGCCGGGAAGATCTCAACAGCGTCTACCTCGAGCTGCGCAACTCCTATAAGAGCTTGATGATCAGCCGCGGGCAGTACAGAAGCCGCTCGATCAAGGCGCGCGATGAAACCGCCACGCTCAGGCAGAACTTGCTGGATCTCGCTGCCCGGGAAGCTTCCGTGCGCAGCGACATCTATCAGATGCTGGAAATCGTCACGGCGATTGCCGGAGATCTGGAAGATGCGGGTGATGACATCGTCAATGAATTCGGCCGCTACAAGCTCGGCCGCAAGAACTTTCAAGGCGGTTCCTTTCTCGGTGGCCTGGTGCAGGCCGTGATCCGCTTCATCAACCGCTGGACCCACACCAAGGAGCGGGTGGTGCAACTGGATCAGAAGCGCCAGGAGTTCATCGAGAAGACCAAGGATCTACCCCCACCGAGCCTTGGAGGCAATGGCCATAACGGCCCCGTGAATCCGCCGGAGCCGACCCCACTCGCCAAGGTGGAGATCGTGGACAGCGCAGCGGCCCAGCAGGTCCGGGAGGCCAAGGCTGATGGGACAACTCACTGACACCCTGCGGGCCACGTTGCGGGACCTGGCCCAGTCTGACGCCCGCCTCTACCGCGGGCTGCAGCAGGAGCTGGGCGACACACCCCAGGCCACCAGCCAGCCACCACCGGTGCTGGAAGGGGACGCCCCTGCCAGTCGGGAGGAGCTGGAGCATCTCTCGATCAAGGTGCTCTGGGAGCTGTGCAAACAGCGGGGTATCAAGGGTCTCAGCAGGGGCCCGGTGTCGAAACAGGTGGAATTCCTGCTCAGTCACCCCGATGGACCGCCCCTGCGCAGCGCCCTGCCGGTCAAGGCCGCCAAGGGCAGCAAGAGCGGTGCCGGTGCGGGCAAGCCGGGGACCAAGGCAGCTTCCGCAGAGCTGCAGGTCTTCGAGCAACGACTCGATCGGCTGGAGCAACTGGTGCTGCTGATCGCCCAGCAGGTAGGGGTGCCACCGGAGGCAATCGAGCGGCTGTTGCCGCCGGCGGCTTCGGAAGCCTGAGACAGCGAGGAAGCCCAGCGTGCCTGGGGGCGCTTGATTCGCTATTCGCGAATGCCACATAGCCCCTGAGGCCTTGGCCCGCTCACCCTCCAATCCCCAGCTTGTGCTGCGTCCGCAGGATCTGGTGGTGCTGCTGCGCCTGGCCCTGGATCCAGGCCCCGCGCCCACCGATGCGGCCCTCGGCGCCGAGCTGGGCCTGACGGCTTCGGAGACCCATGCGGCGGTGGTGCGCACCAGCGACCCAGCGCAGAGGTGCCCGCCGATCACCGCACGCCTGCTGTCTGCCACGGCGATGTGCAGGTGGGCACCATCAGATGAATGGGTGCCGCAGAGGCACCACCTTCATGGCTTCGGCCCCTCGACCAGCCCCTGGAACATCACCAAGGCATCGACGTAACCCAACTGCTTGTGGCGAAACGCCCCTGGCAGGGTTCCCACCAGCTGAAAGCCGTTGCGCCGCCAGCAACGGATGCCGGCGCTGTTGGTGCTCACCACCAGGTTGAACTGCATCGCCCGGAACCCCAGCCGCCGAGCCAGCTGCAGGGAGTGCTGGCAGAGGCGGCTGCCGATTCCCTGGCGGCGGCAGTGCACCGACACCACGTAGCCCGCGTTGGCGACATGGGCGCCGAGGCGCAGGGAGTTGGGCCGGAGGTAGTACGTGCCCAGCACGGCCCCGGCCACATCCACCGCCACCATCACCGCCTTGCTCTGCCCGACCCACGCCACCTGGGCCTCTTCTTCTGTGATGCCTGGGTCGTGGGGGAAGGTTTCACCAGCGCGGAACACCGGCTCCAGCAGGGCCCACACCCCAGGCCAGTCGGCCGCCGCATAGGGGCGGATCTTCAGGGGCGAGGAGAGCGCAGCCAGGGAAGTGGGATCCAGGGGATGGTGATCCTCGTCCTCCTCCAGCTGGTGAACCAACCCGCCTTTCCGATCAGCGCATCAGCAAGCCGATCGGCCCCAGGGCTGCCACCCCGCCGCAGACAGCCAGCAGCACGCACACGCCACGGGTCCAGGCCAAGGGCAGACGCCGCAGCGCCAGGAAGCTGCCGCCGCTCACCAGCACTGAGCCACTGAAGGCCCCCAGCCACCAGAGCAGGGCGGAGCCGTCGGCCGGAGCTTCCAGGCCGTGCAGCATGGCGTGTACCGCCACCGCTGCGGCCACCAGGGCGGCGCAGGCACCCAGCTGGGGGCTCTGCTGCGAGCGGAGACTGCGCAGCACCAGCACGGCCACCGCCGTAATCGCCAGGGCTGCGAGGAATTCCTGGGCCGGCAGGGTGCCGCCCATCGCTCCAAACACACCACCGCCGATCGCCCCAGCCAGAGCCCAGAGCAGCAGCTGCGCAGAAATGCAGGAGGCGGCGGCCCCGACGCCGACCAGCAGCAGCAGGTGATCGACACCGCTGATCGGGTGCAGGAAGCCGGCGGCGATGCCGCCGTGGGCGATGCCATGGGCCTGGGCGGGCTGATCCAGCAGCAATGCCAGTGCTGAGGCCGCGCCAAACAGGGCCAGAGATCGGGCAGAAGCAGAAAGGGTCATGATGGAATCCGGTCCGCGCCGGCGAAGAAGGGGCTCAACACGGCGAGCGTTCTGGCTGAGAGGGCCATGGCCCCCATCACAGCTGCGGGACAGCGCCGGACTCGGCTCAGGAGAACCCTGCGCCCCACCGGACTTTCCTCGTTGCCTCCAGGGAGTGACCCACTGGAACCGTGATCTCCATTGTGGGTCCGGCTGGCTGCAGAGGCATCACTGTGGGTGGCGGACCAGCCAACCGAACATCAGCAACGAGGCGGCGGTGATCCAGCTGCCGCCCACCCGCAGGCCGATCGCCAGCCAGCGCGGATGCGGCGGTGCCAGAGCCTGCGCAAGCAGAAGGCTCAACACCGCGATCGCCACGGTCTCCCCCAGCAGGGCCGCCAGCGCTCCTGAATGACCGGCCAGGGCCGATCCCGCCACCAGGGCGAACAGCCCCGCCAGGCCAGCAGCGAGGGGCAGCAGCTGCGCCTGCCGCAGCCGCAGACCGAGGGCCACCAGCAAGCCCAGGGCCGCCAACAGGCCTGTGCAGACGACGGCCAGCAGCAGGGGCGATGGCAGGCGCAGGCCGATCAGGCCCCCCAGCAGCCAGGCCAGCGGCAGCAGCAAGGGCAGGCGATCGCTGCAGGGCTGGCGGGCCTGCACGCCCAGCAGCACCAGGGCGATCACCAGCAGCAGCTCGGTGGGCTCCAGAAACAGCCGCGCCATGCCATCACCCCAGGGCCCGAAGCCGGAGGGGGTGAGATGGGCGAGGAGCGCGATCACGTGAGGGCCTGCTCCAGGAACCACAGCCCCACCAGCGCCACCACCCCACCGGCCCCTTGCACAAAGCGCCGACCACCGGGCCAGCGGCGCGTTTCTCCCAGCAGGATCCCGAGCAGATGCAGCAGCCCTGTCGCCAGGACAAAGGCCAGGCTGTAGAGCAGGGCGTTGCTGCCGGCCGGCAGTTCCGCGCCATGGGCATGGCCGTGAAACACCGCGAAGGCGGAAACGATCAGCGCCGCCAGCCACAGGGGCGGTCGGAGCTCGAACAGCACCATCAGCCCCATCACCAGACCCGAGACGGCGATGCCGATCTCCACCCCCGGAATCGGAATGCCCAGTAGACCGAGCAGCCCCCCGAGGGCCATCACCATGGGGAAGGCCACCGGCAGCACCCACAGGGCCGGTGGGCCGAGCACCGCACCCCAGAGGCCCACGGCCACCATCGCCACCACGTGATCGAGGCCCGAGATGGGGTGAAGCAATCCGGCCACGAAACCACCACCGGGGTGTGCATCGGCATGGGCCCAGACAGACATCGGCACCAGGGCCAGGGCGACCCCGGCCAGCCAGGCCCATGGCCAGGTGGTTCGCGTCATCGATCTCAGGCCGTTGCCTTCCATCCTCAATCGGCTGACGGTCACCGAGGACTTCCCCTACTGCGGGTGCTGGGAGCAGGGCATCCAGAGGGAGCCCATGGCATGGACGCCGCTGCAGCCGAGTTTCCGGGCTTGCTCCAGGGCCTCCTCTCGGGTGGGGTAAGCCAACAGGTTGGCCGGCAACTGGCTATCGGAGCTGTGGTGGTGCTGATGCAGGGCACCGGCAGGAGCCCCCAGGCGCTGCGGGCCCATGCCTTCCAGGCCTGCCCACCAGACCCCCATCACATTCACTCCCGCCACCAGCACGCCCATTCCCACCACACAGGCGTTCAGCACACCCATCCCCACCACGCCAATGCTGATGACGCCCATCGGCACCACGCCGATGCTCACCACCCCCATCGGCACGATGCCGATCGAGATGATGCCCAGGGGCGCTACCCCGAAGGCGATCCGCTTGGGCTTGTCCCCACATTGGGCCATGGAAGTGCTCATCCTCAGTGGGAGGGCCCGGAGCCCTGGCCATCACCGTGCTCGGCACAGGGCATCCACTGGTTGCCCATCCTGTGGGCGCCCGTGCAGTTGAAGTGCAGCTTGGCGGCTTTCTCCGCTTCTGCCTGAGTGGCGTACATCGCCGGGACGCCGCCCGAACCTGCGGCTGGAGCGGCCAGAGCGGCGGCGGAGAACAGGAGGTTGGCTCCGATCGCGGCTGCCGCCTGCACGCCCCACGGACTGAAACGGTGCGACATGGGACGGGTGATGAGCGCAGAGCGCCTGCTGGACCGGCAGCCTAGCGAAAGTCTCCAGTAATCCGTGATCAGTGGACAGTTGCTGGCAGGGCTGCTGTCGCTTGCCGGTGCCTACGCTTGAGCAGCTTCCATGGACTGGAGGGTTCAGGTTGTGCCCTTGAGGGGATCGCTGTCATCGGTGCCCATGCCGGGCCTGCGCATCGGCGAGGTGGCCAGGCGAACAGGCCTCTCCGTCAAGACGATCCGCTTCTACTGCGACGAGGGACTGCTCCAGCCCAAGGCTCGATCCGCAGCGGGATACAGGTTGTTTGATCAGGAGAATCTCGCTGAGCTGACGATCATTCGGGCGCTGCGAGCGATGGATGTATCGATTCCCGAGCTGGCGAAGATCCTGGAGGTCCGGCGAGCTGGTGTCTGCAACTGCTCTGTCCTGAAAGACAGCATTGCGACCAGGATGGCGTCGATTGACCAGCGGATCTCCGAGCTCAGTGCCATGAAGGATGAACTGGCTCGTCTGCTCGGCAGCTGGCAGGACTGTGGGGGCTCCAGGCTGCAACGCTGAGCCATGGACTTGCCCTGTCGCTCCGCTGAAGCGTGAGGACCCCATGCCCAACAGGAAGGCGCCCCGTGGGGGGCGCCTTAGCACCGGTTGCGGCGGTCACGTCCTCACACCAGGAACTGCCGATCGGGTGTCTGTGGTTCATGCATGTCCTGTCTGGGGCCTGGCAGGGAAGGGAAGGAGATCACGTCTGGGAGAAGAGATGCTCGGGGCTTGACCTTCTCGGCTGTGATCCCGGCTCGGGTTATACAGCCCGGGGGTTCATCACGCGGGAATCAGAACTGGCGTATGGCTCTCTGCGGTTACGTGATGGCGTTCGCGCCGCGCCATCACGTTCACCTGTTGTGTGTCGCATCGTTGGCGCACCTCCTTTGTGCACACCGGCTCGGGTGATCCCTGGCCGGACTCTGTTGGAGGGTGAGGGTCGGGTTGGCTACCGGGCCTCCCCTCAAGTTCAAAGTACGCCTTCTCTGCGGCTGTGGGGGGTTGCTGGAGTACCTGTTCCCGTACCTTTTGCAACCCAGACAGCGCAACGCTGCTTCTGAGGCGGACCCGTCCTTCTCTGGAGTCTGCAGAGCCGACGGTTCTACGCGCTGGGTGCATGGCTTTGCGGACTGCTGCACCATCAGGGCAGCCTGAAACCTGCTCCGGCACCACCCGCGAGAACAGCCGCGGATCGCCATGGGCTTTCGCTTTCACCAGGGGCGGGTTGAGCTCGATCTCCGTTGGCGGCCGTGGCGCCGCGTTCAATGTCCCTGTGAAACCGAGGGGCGGTCCCCGCACCACCGTGGGCCTGCTCAACAGCCGCCGGCTGCGGCCGGGCCAGCTCGATGCCCTCAAGCAATCGCTGCTGGGAGTACTTCGCCAGGATCTGTTGGCAGCCGGCTCCGCAGGGGAGCAGCTGTGGGACCACCCACGGCCTGGTGAGCCGCCTGCTTGCGGATGGCTCCCTCTCTGCACGCCCCGCTGGCCTGCTGGCACTGATCGAAACCCCGGAGGCGCTGGAGGGTTACCTGCTGCGCGCCCAGGGCCAGGACGATGCCAAACGCCGGGCCCAGCGCTGCATCACGGCCGTGCAGGAGGCGGCACGACTGGCCGCTGGGCGGGGCCTGGCTCTTGTGACAGGGCCAAGGCAGGTGTCCGCAGGGCCGGTCCCCCGTATCTGCACGCACCCGCCAGAACGACTGGGCAGGCCAAGGAGGGAGCCGGAAAGAAGGAGATCCCCCGCAGGCGAGAGACTGAAAAACAGCTGATCTGAAAACGATCACGGCTGCGGGCTTTGTTGTGGGGATCGAGCGAGTTCAGAGCACCCCACCCAGCCGGATCAGGGCACCCACCACCACCAAGCCGATCGCCAGGGCAGTGATGCCACGGATGTGCCAGGCCAGGCGATCCTCAGATGCCGGCCATCACGCAGCAGGTGAGGGGCCCAGCAGCCCGACTGGGCTGGGCCGAATGGCTGAGCACACGTATCGGTGCGACGCGAAAATCGCCTCGATCCAGTCATGGTGGCGCTTCTGCACAATTCGATCGGCGATCGTCGCGGCCGTATCAGGGATGGAGAAGCGCATGCGGAAGCCCTGGGTAAGGGCTTCCAGCAGTGGACAGGAAAACCGGCGAAGATGCCTCACAGCGGATGAAAACAGCTCCTGGTCCGGGTTCATGCCGGCTGCAGCTGACGTGGTGGTGCGGGCAGACGCGTGCCGGAGAGGAAGGCCAGCGCCACCAGCAGGCACGAAGCCCACAGGCAGGCCTGCAGCCCGCCGACCAGGAACAGAGCGCCCGAGAGCAGGGTGCCCACGAGGCGGCCGGCGGCATTGGCCATGTAATAGAAGTCCACATTCAGGCTCACATCTTCGGCTTCGGTGTAGGCCAGAATCATGTAGCTGTGGATCGAGGAATTCATGGCGAACACCACCCCGAATGCCGCCAGTCCCACCACCACGGCGATGCCGGGATTGCCCAGTTGCCGCCAGAGGCTGATGGCGATCAGGCCCGGGATGGCGGTGAGCACCGCACTCCAGAACTGCACCGCAGACACACCGGGTGGCGCGCTCTTTCCCCAGCTGCGGCGCAGGGCCGGCACCAATCCCTGCACGATCCCGTAGCCGATCACCCACAGGCCCATGAAGCCGCCCACCTCCCAGTATTGCCAGCCCAGGGCGGCCTGCAGGAACACCGGCAGGGCCACCACGAACCACACATCCCGGGCACCGAACAGGAAGAAGCGCGCCAGCGAGAGCATGTTGATGCCTGTGGATTTCGAGAACAGCTCGGTGAAGGCGGGTTTCTCCTTCATGCGGCCGATGTCTCCGGGCAGCACCAGCGTCATCAGAAAGGCCAGGAACAGAGCGGCAGCCATGGCGCCCACGGCGGCGTTGAAACCGATGCTGGTGAGCAACACCCCGCCCAGGAAGAAGCCCACCCCCTTGAGGGCGTTCTTGGAGCCGGTGAGGATCGCCACCCACTGGAACAGCTGGGTCTCGCCGCGGCTGTGGTCGTCGGGGGTCTCGGGCACCACCGTCTTGATGGCGCTCTTGGCGCTCATCTTGTTGAGGTCCTTGGCGATGCCACTGATCGCCTGGGCCACCATCACGTAGGCCACGCTCCACCAGCGGGGCCAGCTGTCGGCCACCGGGATCAGCATCAGCAGGGCACCCACCTGCAGCAACGTGCCCGCCCAGAGGGTGAGCCGCAGCCCGAAGCGGGCCCCCAGCCAGCCGCCGTAGAGGTTGGTGACGATGCCGAAGAATTCGTAGAACAGAAACAGAAAGGCGATCTCCAGGGTGGTGTAACCCAGCTGGTGGAAGTGGAACACCACGAGCATGCGGAGGGCACCGTCGGTGAGGGTGAAGGCCCAGTAGTTGGCCGTCACGATGCCGTACTGCTGCAGGGCGGTGAGGTTGCGCATCAGCCTGCCTCCCGGGCAATCACGTGGCAGGCAAGATCGGCCATGCGGCAGCTGTAACCCCACTCGTTGTCGTACCAGGCGTATACCTTCAGCTGGGTGCCGTTCACCACCAGGGTGGAGAGAGCATCCACGATCGAACTGCGGCTGTCATTGAGGAAATCGCTGGACACCAGCGGCCGGCTCTCGTAGCCGAGGATGCCCTGCAGGGGACCGTTGGCGGCGGCCTCAAAGGCGCCGTTCACCTCCTCAGCCGTGGCGATGCGCTCCAGCTCGAACACAGCGTCGGTGATCGAGGCATTGAGCAAAGGCACCCGGATGGCGTGGCCGTTGAGGCGGCCCTGGAGGTCGGGAAAGATCAGGCCGATCGCCCGGGCCGAGCCGGTGCTGGTGGGGATCAGGTTCTGGAGACAGGATCGGGCGCGGCGCAGATCGCTGTTGAAACCGTCTATCACCACCTGGGTGTTGGTCACATCGTGCAGGGTGGTGATCGAGCCGTGGCGGATGCCGAAGCGCTCGTGCACCACCTTCACCACCGGCGCCAGGCAGTTGGTTGTGCAGGAGGCGGCGGTGATCAGCCGGTGGCGTGTGGGGTCGTAGAGGTGGTGGTTGATGCCGAAGACGATGTTGAGCGCTTCGGCACCAGCGATTTCGCCTTTGACGGGACAGGCCACCACCACGCGTCTGAGGCCCACCTGGTCGAAATAGGGCTGCAGCGTCTCCGGTGTCTTGATCTTGCCGCTGCACTCCAGCACCATCTCCACGCCTGCTTCGCGCCAGGGAACGGCGGTGGGGTCCTTCTCCTGGGTGTAACGCACCTCCCGGCCGCCCACGAGGAACCCCGAGGTGTTGCCCTGCACCGTCTGCTGCCAGCGGCCGTGCACGGAATCGAAGGCGAGCAGGTGGGCGGCGGTGTGGGCATCGCCGCCGCTGTCGTTGACGTGCACCAGCTCGATGCCGGGCCGCCCCCAGAGGGCGCGGAACACCAGGCGGCCGATGCGGCCGAAGCCGTTGATGCCGATGTTCATGGCTGCAGCAGCCCGCCTCAGGGCACAGGGTTCGCGCCAACCTTAGATCAACTAGAATTGATGGATATTGTGTTGCAGATCACATGCTTCCCACCGCGGCCCCGAAGGCCGATGGTCCCAGGATCGCTGGGCCGCCACTTGCGCAGCCCCTCTCCGCCGATCAGGCCAGGGATCTCCTCAGGGCCAGGGCGATCGCCAACCGCAACCAGCGCCTGTTTCCCTATCGGCCAGGCTGAAACGCGGCGGTAGAGGTGGGCGGTGCGCAGCACCAGTGATGTGTCCATGCACCCCCCGCCACTGGCCGAGCGGGAGTTGGCGCTCACCTGCCATCGGTGGGATCGAGCCGCTCTCCCAGCCAGGCCACCGGCAGCATCAGCAGCATCGGCAGGGCGCACACTCCCAGCTGCTCCAGGTTGAGGGGTGCGGTGCCGAAGAAGCGGTTCATCTCCGCCGTCTGGCTGAAGATCCACTGCACCGCCACCGTGCCACTGATGCCCAGCAGCACCGCCGGTGCCCGGGTGAAAGCACGCCAGCCCAGCCGCGGCAGGGAAATCAGAGCGGTGCGCAACTGGCTGATGCTCACCAGATACACCAGATGGGCCAGCACCAGTCCTTGTACCGCCATGGTGCGGGACAGGGCCAGATCCCCCAGTCGCTGCTCGCTCCAGAAGAACAGCCCGAAAATCACCGCCCAGTTGAACAGCGACACCAGCAGCACCCGGCGGATCAGGCCGCCGGTGAGCAGGGGCTGCTCCGGCGGCCGGGGCGGCTGCTGCATCAGCCAGGGGGCGACCGGCTCGAACGCCAGGGCGATCGACATGGTGAGGGAGCAGATCATGTTGAGCCAGAGCACCTGCAGGGCCGTAACGGGCAGGGGAGTACCCAGCACTGCTCCCAGCAGGATCGTCATCGAGGCGCCGCCGTTCACCGGCAGCACGAAGGCCAGGGTCTTGCGCAGGTTGAGGTACACCGTGCGGCCCTCTTCCACCGCCGCCTCGATGGTGGCGAAGTTGTCGTCGGTGAGCAGCATGTCGGCGGCCTGGCGCGCCACTTCGGTGCCGCCCTGCCCCATGGCGATGCCGATGTCGGCCTGCTTGAGGGCGGGCGCGTCGTTGACGCCGTCGCCGGTCATCGCCACCACCTCCCCGTTGGCCTGGAGGGCCTGCACCAGCTGCAACTTCTGGGCCGGCGCCACCCGGGCAAACACATCCACGTGATCCACCAGCTCCGCGATCGCATCGGGGCTCAGTTCCGCCAGCTGGCGGCCATCGACCGCCTCTGCACCTGCCCCCCCATCAGACGGTCTGCCGATGCCCATCTGGCGGGCGATGGCCCGGGCGGTTTCCAGATGATCGCCGGTGATCATCTTCACCGTGATGCCCGCCGCCTGGCAGGCCGCCACGGCCCGGGTCGCCTCTGGTCGTGGTGGATCGAGCATCCCCTGCAGACCGAGAAAGTCGAGATCAGCCGCCACATGGTGGTGCTCCAGCTGCTGCTGGAAGACCTCGGCCTGCGCGATCGAAAAGGCCAGCACCCGCTCGCCCCGGGTCGCCATCGCCGCCACCGCGGCTTCGATCGCCGCTCGGTCGAGCGGCTGCGGCCGGCCCTGGGCATCCAGCTGCCGGCTGCAGCGATCCAGGATGGCTTCCACCGAGCCCTTGAGCAGGATCCGCTCGCTGCCGTGCAGCGTGGCCATGAACTGATGTTCGGAAGCAAAAGGAATGGCATCGCGGCGGGGATGGCGCTCCAGAGCCTCCTGGCGGTCGATTCCAGCCGCATCAGCGGCCACCAGCAGGGCCGTTTCAGTGGGATCGCCCACCAGCCCCTCACGGTTGCTGGGTCGGGCGTCGTTGCAGAGCAGGCCGGCCAGCAGGGTTTCCTGCAGGGCCGCATTCGATGTCCCGGACAGGCCATTCCCAGGCCAGAGATCCTCGATCGCCACCAGTTGGCCGCCGCCGTAGAGGTGTTGCACCGTCATCCGGTTCTGGGTGAGGGTGCCGGTCTTGTCGGAGCAGATGACGGTGGTGCTGCCCAGGGTTTCCACGGCCGGCAGCTTGCGGATGATGGCCTGCCGCCTGGCCATGCGATTCACGCCGATGGCCAGGGTGATCGTCACGATCGCCGGCAACTCTTCCGGGATCGCGCCCACCGCCAGGGCCACGGCCCCATCGAACATCTCATCGGCGCCGCGCCCTCGCGCCAGCCCCACCAGAAACGTGAGCCCGGCCAGCACCAGAATCACCTGCAGCAAGCGGCGACTGAAGCGGCCGAACTTGCGGGTGAGCGGGGTGGTGAGATCCACCTGATCCTGCAGGGAGCTGGAGATGCTCCCCACCTCGGTGTCATCCCCGGTGGCCACCACCAGCCCCAGGCCCTGACCCTTCGTCACGAAGCTGCCCGCATAGGCCATGCCGATGCGCTCGGCCAGGGGGGCGGACGCCTCGACGGCGGTGGTGCCCTTGTGCACCGGCAGCGATTCCCCGGTGAGGGCCGATTCATCGGTCTGCAGGTGGCGCCCCTCCAGCAACCGCAGGTCGGCCGGCACCCGCGCCCCAGCCTCCAGCTGCACCAGATCGCCCGGCACCAGCTGCTCCGAGGCCAGGCGCTGGCGCGTGCCACCGCGCACCACCTCCACCTCGGTGCGCACCGATCGCGCCAGGGCGGCGATGGCGTTCTCGGCCCTGCTCTCCTGCACGAAGCCGATCACGGCATTGATCACCGTGACGCTCCAGATCACCAGGGCATCGCGGGGGTATCCCAGCAGCGCCTTCACCGCCCCTACCACCAGCAGGGTGATCAACAGGGGGTTGTTGAACTGGAGTAAGAACTTCAGCCAGCCAGGCTTGCCGCCGCGGATCGTGAGCGTATTGGTGCCATGGGCATGCAGCCGCCGCTTGGCTTCCGCCTCGCTCAGGCCGGAGCTGCCATCGCTCTGCAAGGCCGCCACCACATCGGCTGCTGGCCGGGCGTGGGCTGGTGCGGGCAAGGGCTGCATGGGGCGGCTGAGTGCTTGGGATCAAGCCCTAGCGCATTTCCCAGCGCCTGAGCCCGCTCAACACATCAGAGGGGTTGGATGGTGACGTCACTGAGCCCCACAACCAATGGGCCCCAGAGCTGATTCCCCGCAGGACCTTCAGCACCGTGTTTCACGAGCTGGCCACGATCCTGGTGATTGCCGGTGTGATCGGTGTGCTGGCCTTGAAGCTGCGCCAGCCGCAAATCATTGGATGATTGGCTACATCCTCACCGGGATCCTGGTGGGGCCAGCGGTGTTGGATTGGGGGGCCTCAGGAGGCAGGGAGCTCAAGTTGCTCTCCAGCATCGGGATCTCAGTGCTGCTGTTTGTGGTAGGCCTCAAGCTCGGGTTTGATCCGCTCCGTGGGCCCGGTGGCCTTGGTCACGGGCCTCGGCCTTGGCTCTGCACCCTCAGAAGGGATGCCAGAGGCGGACGGCATTGTGAGCGACCAGGACGGAAGCGGATCGGCCACGGGTTGGTGTTGTTGGTGTGTGGGTCTGTGAACCTTCACGGACTCGCTCCGCCCCTGGCGCCCTGCCCGAAGCCAAATGCTGCTGGGACATTGCCGCAGGTGTAGGCAGACAGTGAAGCGTTCTGCACCTTGATTCGTTCCGACTCAGGGTGCAGCGAGAGGCAGGATTGTCCATGACCCCTCCCCTTCCCCCAAACTGAATCACCTCTGCGTTGGCTCCAGCCCATGGCGGTGAACATGGAGAAGCTGGGCCGCTTTCTGCTGCGTGGCCTGCGCATCGGTGCCAGCACGGTGTCGATCGTGGAACTGCTGCGCAACGACTGGACCGGCGGCATCAGCGCCGGCGTGGCCTGGCTCGTCTTCCTGCAGGTGGAGCGGCGGCTGCCGCCCCTCAGTCCGAACTCCGAAGAATGACCTGCAGCTCAGCGTGGCCGGTGGCCGGATCCAGTTCCCGCCGAAAGTCCCACTCCGGCAGGAGCCCCAGCACCACCTCCGCGGTGGTGCGCACCAGCGAGCCAACGCAGAGGTGACCGCCGATCACCGCTCCGCTGCAATCAGCGAGCGTGATGTGCAGGTGGGCGCCATCGCTTGAGAGCGTGCCGGCCAGGCTGAGGATCTCCAGATCGCAGCGGATCGTCGTGGCTTCGGACGCTCCCGCGAAGCGCAGCTGCGCCACCGTCAGGCTGCCGATGGCGCTGATCACACAGCCCGCCTTCGTCTCCTGCTCACCCATCCAGGCTTCCAAGGCAGCGCGCAAGTCGTCTCCGGGCTGCAGCCGCAGCGGCACCACCCTCACGGCCGCGGCTCCTCCACCAGCTGCTGAACCATCATCGGGGCATCCACGTACCCGAGTCGCTGGTGGCGGAATGCCCCCGGCAGGGTGCTCACCACCAGGCTGAACCGCATCGCCCGGAGGCCCAGCCGCCGGGCCGCCTGATGCGAGGGCTGGCAGAGGTGGCTGCCGATGCCCTGCCTGCGGCGGTGCCCGGCCACCACGGAATGTGGCCTCAGGTCGATCGCCGGGTCATGGGGGAAGGTGTCTCCAGAGCGGAAGACCGGCTCCAGCAGCACCGACATTGCCAGCCAGTGGGCCGGCTCGCAGGGCCGGATCTGCAGTGGCGTTGTGGGCGCGACCAGCGGCGAGGGGGATCGGGGGGATGGTGGTGATTCTCTTCCCCCCATCGGGCGAAGCCTCCCCGCTTCCGGCTCAGCGCATCAGCAACCCGATTGGCCCCAGGGCTGCCACCCCACCGCAGAGCGCGAGCAGCAGGGCCACCCCTCGGGTCCAGGCCAGGGGCAGGCGCCGCAACAGCAGGACGCTGCCGCCGCTCACCAGCACCGAACCTGCAAAGGCCCCCAGCCACCAGAGAGCGGCAGACGCGTCGACCGGGGCCTCCAGGCCGTGGAGCATGGCGTGAACAGCCACCGCTGAGGCCACCAGGGCGGCGCAGGCACCCAACTGGGGGCTCTGCTGCGAGCGGAGGCATCGCAGCACCAGCACTGCCACGGCGCTGATCGCCAGGGCTGCCAGGAACTCCTGGCCCGGCAACGTGCCGCCCATCGCCCCGAATACGGCGCCGCCCACCGCACCAGCCAGGGCCCAGAGCAACAGCTGGGCGGAGATGCAGGAGGCGGCGGCTCCTACACCGATCAGCAGCAGCAGGTGATCGGCGCCGCTGATGGGGTGCAGGAAGCCCGCAGCGATGCCGCCGTGGGCGATGCCATGGGCCTGAGCGGGTTGATCGAGCAGCAGCGCCAGGGCTGCGGCACCGCCGAACAGGGCCAGGGTTCTGGCCGAGAAGGTCTGGGTCATCGAGAGGTCCGGTCCGCGCTGGAGATGCAGGGGTTGGGCACGGCGAGCGTGGCGGATTGAGCTGGTGCCCCGTATCCAGCCACACCAGCAGGATCGCCCCTGCTGACCAAGGATGCAGCTGCCCCAGACTGGGCTCAGGCCTCAATGGGAGAGCGGAACCGATGCCTGAGCCCACTGCCGCCACCCCAGGGCCGGAACCGCTGCAACTGCCCGCCGGGGTGCATCAGCTGTGCGGTTGTGGTCGCAGCCGTCAGGGCTGGTTCTGCGATGGCGCCCATCTGGGAACAGGCCGGGTGTCCTACGAGCTGCGCCTGAGCGAGGCGGCCACGAT
>NZ_JAYGIC010000003.1:0-16720 GCF_034931105.1 Synechococcus sp. CCY9201
GCTCTGCAGCGCTGGCTGGTGGCCGGCCACCAGGGCTCCATGGCCTGGATGAGCGATCCGCGCCGCCGCACTGCGGAGGCCCTGCTGCCGGGGGTGCGCAGCCTGCTGGCGGTGGGCCTCAGTTACTACGTGGCGGCCGAACGGGCACCCGGCAGCCTGGCGGTGGCCCGCTACGGCTGGGGGCGTGACTACCACCGGGTGATCGATGGCCGCCTGCGGCGTCTGGGGCGGTGGCTCGAGGCCGAAGCACCGGGCACCGGATGGCGTGCCTGCGTGGACAGCGCGCCGCTGCTGGACAAGGCCTGGGCCGAGGAGGCAGGCCTCGGCTGGATCGGCAAGAACGGCAACCTGATCCATCGCCAGCATGGCTCCTGGCTGCTGCTGGGCCATCTGCTCACCACCCTGGACCTGCCGGCCGACCACCCCGCCGAACCACTCTGCGGCTCCTGCAGCCGCTGCCTCGAGGCCTGCCCCACCGGCGCCCTGCCGGAACCCTTTGTGGTGGATGCCCGCCGCTGCCTCGCCTTCCACACGATCGAAAATCGCGATTCGGAATTACCGGAGCCCATCACCGCGGCGATGGGCCCCTGGGTGGCCGGCTGCGACATCTGCCAGGACGTGTGTCCGTGGAATCAGCAGCCGCTGGAGAGCAGCCCCGACCCTGAGGTGCAGCCGCGGCCCTGGCTGCTCAACCTGCGGGCCGAGACGGCCCTGGGCTGGGATGACGCCACCTGGGACGAGCACCTGCGGGCCTCGGCCCTGCGCCGCATCAAGCCCTGGATGTGGCGCCGCAATCTGCGGGCGGCGGCGGCGGGCAGGGCGAGCGGCTGTCCCTAGGGTGGAGCCTCCCTGTTGGGCAGTTGTGATCCGGCGCTGGTGGCAGTTCAGGAGCAAAGGGATGGCATCTGAGTTCACGCCGGCCGCGAGCCTGGCGAGGCGGAGTCTGCGGACCTGGGCCCTGGCCATGCCGCTGGGGATCGGCCTGTGGGCCGCTCAGATGGCGCCGGCCCGGGCGCTGGTGCCCTATGTGTTCGTCCCCCAGAGCCCGGAACTGGCGGGCGCTGGTCTGGGAATTGCCCAGGCGGCCGGCCGGCTGCTGCGGCTTGGCCAGGCCGAGGACGCCGCGCGACTGGCGGCGCTCACCGTGCAGCTGCTGCCCCAGGATCCGCGCGGTTGGCTGCTGCTGGCGGAAGCCCAGCTGCGCAGCAACCAGCTCGACGAGGCCGCCGCTGCCCTGGCCCGGGCCAAGGAACTCGATCCGCGCAATCCCGGCATCTGGTTCGCCCAGGGATCCCTGGCCCTGCGCAACGGCGAACCGCAACAGGCGGTGGGTCTGTTGCAACAGGGGATCAAGCTGGATGGCCGCAATGCCGGCGCCTACTTCGATCTGGGCAACGCCCATCTGCTGCTGGGCGATTCCGGCGCAGCTCTCTCTGCCTTTGAGCGGGCCTCCGGCCTGCGCAAAGACTTCTGGGAAGCGATCAATAACCAGGGTCTGGTGCTCTACGAGCAGGGCCGCGGCAAAGAGGCGATCGATCGCTGGAGGCGGGTTCTGAAGATCCGCCCCGAAGCCGCCGAACCCAGCCTGGCGCTGGCAGCCGGCCTCTACGCCAGTTCACCGCAGCAGCAGACGGAGGCCCGCAAGCTGGCCGCCCAGGCCCTGGATGACGAGCCCAATTACGTGCTCGACAGCTTTCAGAAAGAACAGCTCTGGGGCGTCAGGCTGAGGGCCAGCACCCGCCGACTTCTGGAGGATCCAGAGCTCAAGAGCGTGGTGGACCGCGCCAACGCCAATGCTGAATCCAGTGCGGATCCGGAGGAGTCCGCCCCTTGACTTCGGGGAGAACCCGCACAGGATCTGTAGGCTGAGCCCCACTTTTCGCCCTCAGACCGAAGACCCGGATGGCCGAGGAGCGCGTTCAGCCCATCGCCCTGCATCAGGAGATGCAGCGCTCCTACCTCGAATACGCGATGAGCGTGATCGTGGGGCGGGCTCTGCCGGACGTGCGCGACGGTCTCAAGCCGGTGCAGCGCCGCATCCTCTACGCGATGCACGAGCTGGGGCTGACCCCGGATCGGCCCTACCGCAAGTGCGCCCGCGTGGTGGGCGATGTGCTCGGCAAATACCATCCCCACGGTGATCAGGCGGTCTACGACGCCCTGGTGCGGCTGGTGCAGACCTTCGCCAGCCGCCACCCGCTCCTGGACGGCCACGGCAACTTCGGCTCCGTCGATGACGATCCGCCGGCGGCGATGCGGTACACCGAAACCCGGCTGGCCCCGATCGCCAACGAGGCGATGCTGGAGGAGATCGGCAACGACACGGTCGATTTCGCCCCCAACTTCGACGGCTCCCAGCAGGAGCCGACGGTGCTGCCGGCCCAGCTGCCCTTCCTGCTGCTGAATGGCTGTACCGGCATCGCCGTGGGGATGGCCACCAGCATCCCGCCCCACAACCTCGGCGAGGTGGTGGATGCCCTGATCGCCCTGGTGCGCAAGCCCGACCTCAGCAACGAGAAGCTGCTGGAACTGGTGCCCGGCCCCGACTTCCCCACCGGCGGCGAGGTGCTGATCGGCAGCGGCATCCGCGACACCTACCTGGGCGGCCGCGGCAGCATTCCGATGCGGGGGGTTGCCCACATCGAGGAGGTGCAGCCCGGCAAGGGCCGCCACCGCCGCAGTGCCGTCGTGATCACCGAGCTGCCGTATCAGCTCAGCAAGGCCGGCTGGATCGAGAAGCTGGCCGACCAGGTGAATGAGGGCAAGATCGGCGGCATCGCCGACATCCGCGATGAAAGCGATCGCGATGGCATGCGGGTGGTGGTGGAGCTGCGCCGCGATGCCGACGCCACCAAGGTGCTGGCCGACCTGCAACGCCGCACGGCCCTGCAGAGCAATTTCGGCGCCATTCTGCTGGCCCTGGTGAACGGCCAGCCGGTGCAGCTCACCCTGCGGCGCATGCTGCAGGAATTCCTGGAGTACCGCGAACTCACCCTGATCCGCCGGACCAACCACGCCCTGCGGCGCTGCGAGGACCGGTTGGAGGTGGTGGAAGGCCTGATCCGGGCCCTGGAGGCGCTCCAGCAGGTGATTGCCCTGATCACCGCGGCGCCGGATGCCGCCACCGCCCGCGCCAGCCTGCAGGTGCAGCTCGATCTGAACGAGCGCCAGGCCGATGCGGTGCTGGCGATGCCGCTGCGGCGACTCACGGGGCTGGAGCAGGAGAGCCTGCGCAAGGAGGTGGAGGAGCTGCGGGTCGAACGCAGCCGCCTGCGCCACCTGCTCGACGACCGGGCTGCCCTGCTCGACCATCTGGTGGCCGAACTGAAGCGGCTGCGCAAGCGCTATGCCACGCCGCGCCGCACCCGGCTGGTGGAGGGGGGCGATGAGCTGGTGGCGCAGCGCAGCGCCGCCGTGCGTCCGAATGCCGAACTGCAGCGCCAGCAGGCCTTCGAGGCCCTGGCCGGCGACAGCCGGCTGCTGATCCTGGCCGATGGCGCCGTGAAGATCGTCGGCCCCCAACTGCTGGGCCGCCTCCATCTCGAGGAACCCGCCCCGCTGGCGGAACAGCCACCACCGGCGCGGCTGATCCTGCCGACCGCCGGCCAGCCCAACCTGCTCGCCTTCACCGCCAGCGGGCGGGTGGCCCTGCTGCGCTGGGAATTTGCCGGACAGCAACAGGGTGGGCTGGAACGCTTTCTGCCGGACAGCCTCGAGGGTGAGACGGTGGTGCAGGTGCTCCCCCTGCCCGGCCAGGCCAGCGGCATCAGCCTCGGTCTGCTCAGCAGCGACGGCCGCTTCAAGCGGCTGCCCCTGGAAGACTTTCAGGAACTCTCCGGCCGGGCCGCCACCGTGCTCAAGCTCAAGGAGGGCGTCAGCCTGCTGCGGGTGGTGCCCTGCCATGACAGCCAGGATGTGGTGGTGGCCAGCAGCACCGGCCGCCTGCTGCGTCTGGCGGTGGAGGAAGCCAACCTGCCGCTGATGGGACGCACCGCTCAGGGGCCGGTACTGCTGCGGTTGCTGCCGGGCGAGGCAGTGGTGGGCGCCGCCGCCGTGGCCACCGGCGGAGACGTGCTGCTGGCCAGCCGTCTGGGCCTGCTCAAGCGCCTGGCGGTGGAGAATCTGCGGCCGTGTCAGCGGGGTGATCTGGGCCAGATCGCCATCCGCTTCCGCGATCGCCGTGATGCCCTGGTGGATCTCTGCGGTGCCGAGACGCCCCTGGTCAGCGTTGTGATCTCAGAGGTCCGCAGCGTGCGGCTTGCCACCGCAGAGCTTGAGCGCCAGGACAGCAGCGGCGACGGCGAACTGCTGGGCCTGCGCGACCGGGAAACGGTTCAGGCCCTGGTGCCACTGATCACCGGCTGACCTGCAGCCGCCGTTCAGGACGTACAGGGCAGCGCCTCAGCGCCGAGATTCTCGCCTCAGCCGACCATCGCCAGGCCGGCCGGTTCAAGCATCAGCTTGCTGGCCCTCACCTCCTCGGGCAGGTCGATGGGATAGGCACCGTCGAAGCAGGCGGTGCAGAAGTGGCTGGAATTGGCCTGGGCCGCGTCCACCATGCCCTGCTTGCTGAGGTAGGCCAGCGAATCGACGCCGAGATGGGCGCTGATCTCAGCCAGGGTCAGACGGGCGGCGATCAACTGATCCTGGGTGTCGGTATCGATGCCGTAGAAGCAGGGGTGGGTCACCGGCGGTGAGCTGATGCGCATGTGCACCTCGGTGGCGCCGGCCTCCCGCAGGGCCGCCACCAGCTTGCGGCTGGTGGTGCCCCGCACGATCGAGTCGTCGATCACCACCACCCGCTTGCCGGCGAGCACATCCGGCAGGGGGTTGAGCTTGACGCGGATGCCCGCTTCCCGCATCGCCTGTGTGGGCTGGATGAAGGTGCGACCGACGTAGCGGTTCTTGATCAGACCGTCGGCGAAGGCGATTCCACTGACCTGGGAGTAGCCGATCGCGGCCGGAATGCCGGAATCGGGCACGCCGATCACCAGATCAGCCTCCACAGGCGTTTCACGGGCCAGAGCTTCGCCGATGCGGACGCGGTAGCTGTAGAGCGATTCGCCGAAGAAACGGCTGTCGGGGCGTGCGAAGTAGATCATCTCGAACACGCACAACTTGGCCGGCTCTTCACACCAGCGGCTGCGCAGAGGTTCAGGTTCACCAACACGGAAGTGAATGATTTCGCCGGCACCCACATCATCGATGTAGGTGGCGCCGATGATATCGAGCCCGCAGGTTTCACTGCTTGCCACCCAGCGGGCCTCCTGCCGCTCACCGATGTGGCCGAACACGAGGGGACGGATGCCGTGGCCGTCGCGCAGGGCAAACAGGCCCTCGGGGGTCCCGATCACCAGACTGAAGGCACCGCGGCACTGGCCGGCGGCCGCGCGGATGGCCTCATCCCAGCCCAGGCCCCCGTTCACGGCGTGCTGCACAGCGAAGGCGATCAGCTCCGAATCCGTGGTGGAGGTGAACTCACCGGCGAGGTGATCCAGCGAGAGGCGCAGCTCCGCCGCATTGACCAGGTTGCCGTTGTGGGCCAGCGCAAAGGGCCCGAGGCGGGTCATCAGCACCACCGGCTGGGCATTGCAGACCTTGCTGCTGCCGGTGGTGGAATAGCGGTTGTGGCCGATCGCCAGGTCGCCGGGCATGCGTTCGAGCACGTCCTGGTCGAACACCTGGCTGACCAGGCCCATGTCCTTGTGCAGCCGCACCTTGGGGCCATCGAACACGGCGATACCGGCCGACTCCTGGCCGCGGTGCTGCAGGGCGTAGAGACCGAAGTAGGTGAGGTTGGCCACCGGCTGACCGGGGGACAGCACGGCGAATACCCCACAGGCCTCCTCAGGCTTGTCGGGCCTCAGCTCATCACGGGCAACGGGCTGGTGTTGCTGCAAGACCCTGCCCACCTAAAGCTTGACTGCATCATTGTGCATCAGCCGCGACATCAGGGCTCGGACCGGCTAAATGCTGGGGGGCAGCGCCTGGCCCAGGCGCCGCGGGATCGCCTGTTCAAACGCCTCACCAAGGTCGTCCACGGCCAGGTTCAGCAGGGTCGTGCCGCCGCGGTTGAAGGTCAGGGCAGCAGGGGCCCCGGAGGCGGCCTGCACGGCACCGAGGCACTGGGCCGGAATGGCGGCACCAGCGGCGGCGGCTTGATCGAGGGCCTGCTGCCAGGCGGCGGCATCGGCGGCCGCGATGCTCACCAGCACCCGGGCACCGCCTTCGGCGAACAGCAGACGATCCGGCCGGAGGTCGCCGGCCGGCAGCTGCAGCTCTGCCCCCAGACCGGAGGCGATGCAGGCCTCGGCCACGGCCACGGCCAGCCCTCCGTCGCTGAGGTCGTGGGCGGATGCCACCAGGCCCTGCGCAATCGCCTGACGCAGGAAGGCCTGGACGCGCTTCTCCAGCTGCAGATCGATCAGCGGCGGCCGACCGGTGACGGCCCCGTGAATGCGCTCCAGGTAGCTGCTGCCGGCCAGGCTGACCCGCTCATCGGGCTCCGAAGCCGTGGTAGGAGCCGAGGCGGTGGCGTCCAGCGGCACCCCCAGCAGCCAGATGGCATCGCCGGCCTGACGCCAGGCCAGGCCGCGGACCAGCGCGAGATCGGACACCAGCCCCACCATGCCCACCACGGGGGTGGGGTGAATCGGCTGCATCTGGCCGTCTGGAAGCCGGGTCTCGTTGTAGAGGGAGACGTTGCCACCGGTCACCGGGGTCTCCAGGGCGCGGCAGGCCGCCGAGAGGCCGCGGCAGGCCAGGGCCAGCTGCCAGTAGCCGGTGGGGGTCTCAGGCGACGGGAAGTTGAGGTTGTCGGTCACGGCCAGGGGTTCGGCACCGACGCAGCTGAGGTTGCGGGCCGCCTCGGCCACGGCCGCCATGCCGCCGCGCTCCGGATCGAGGGCCACCCAGCGGTTGGGGCAGTCCACCACCGCCGCCACACCGCGGCTGGCAGCCTGCATCGCCCCCTCTCCCCGCTGGGGCCGCAACCGCACCACGGCCGCATCCGCTCCGCCGGGCAGCACCACGGTGTTGGCCTGCACCTGATGGTCGTACTGGCGGAACACCCACCGCTTGGAGGCGATGGTGGGGTCGTCGAGCAACTGCAGCAGCACCGCAGCCCAGCCCAGGCTCTGACCGGCCAGGGGGCCGTTCACCGGCGTGATGCCAGCCTGGGTGGCCTGCGGCAGCTGGGCCTCGCTCCAGCGCCAATGGGCCTGGATGGCGGCGGGGGGCTCGCTGAGCAATGTGTGGTGGTTGATCGGGGTGTCGTCGGCCAGGGCACTGGCGGGCACCTCCGCCGCCACCGACCCGTGCTGCAGCACCCGCACCACGTTCTCCTGGAGCACCCGGCCCACCTCCGCCGCCTGCAGGCCCCAGCGGGTGAAACGCTCCATCAACGCCTGCTGACGCCCGGGCTTCACCACGAACAGCATCCGCTCCTGGGACTCACTCAGCAGGAACTCGTAGGCGGTCATGCCGCTCTCGCGGGCGGGCACCCGGTCGAGATCGAGCTCGATGCCCAGCCCCCCCTTGGCGGCCATCTCGGAGCAACTGCAGGTGAGGCCGGCGGCGCCCATGTCCTGGGCGGCCACCACATCACCGCTCTGGAAAGCCTCGAGGCAGGCCTCGATCAGACCCTTCTCCAGGAAGGGATCCCCCACCTGCACGGCGGGGCGGTCGTCGAGGGAGGCCGCGGTGAGCTCGGCACTGGCGAAGCTGGCACCGCCCATGCCATCACGACCGGTGGTGCTGCCCACGTAGACCACCGGATAGCCCACGCCCTCGGCGCCGGAGCAGACGATCTCCTCCGTTTCCATCAGCCCCAGGGCCATGGCATTCACCAGCGGGTTACCGGAGTAGCTGGGGTCGAAGGCCACCTCACCGCCCACGGTGGGCACACCGACGCAGTTGCCGTAGTGGGCGATGCCGGCCACCACGCCCTCCATCAGACCCACGTTGCGCTCATCTTCGAGCGGCCCGAAGCGCAGGGCATTGAGCAGGGCGATCGGCCGGGCGCCCATGGTGAAGATGTCGCGCAGGATGCCGCCCACCCCCGTGGCCGCCCCCTGAAACGGCTCCACCGCCGAGGGGTGGTTGTGGCTCTCGATCTTGAAGGCGAGCCGCTGCCCTTCGCCCAGGTCGACCACGCCGGCGTTCTCACCGGGGCCCACGAGGATGCGGGGGCCGGTCGTGGGGAACTGGCTGAGCAGTGGCCGTGAATTGCGGTAGCAGCAGTGCTCCGACCACATCACGCCGAACATGCCCAGTTCGGCCCGATTCGGTTCCCGCCCAAGCCGCCGCACGATCTCGTCGTAATCGGCCTGGCTCAGGCCTTCCTTGCGCAGCGCCTCGGGCAGCGAAAAGGAGGCGGAAGCCGCGGGGGACGGCATGGTGGCAGCCAGGCAACGGTGCTCCACTCTGGCCGAGGGGCCGACCAACGCAGCTGGGCGGGGAAAGGATCCCGTCTTCAGACCCAGGGATCGGCATCGGCGCCGGGATCCCTGCGGGAGCGCGGCTGGGAGCGGGGCAGTGCCTCATCGGGATCAGAGTCGCTCTCCCACTGATCCCAGGCCTCGCGCTCCGGCCTGGGCTCCAGGGGATCCTCGGGGTCCTCCCGCCAGCGGCCCTGGGGCTCCCAGGGGGGCTCCTCCAGCCAACCCTCCAGCCGACCTTCGAAGCGGTCCCCCACCTGATCGATCTGGTCGCGCCAGCGGCCGGTCTCCTGCTCCAGCTGCTCCTTCCAGCGCCGTGAGCGGCGCAGCAGCTCCTGCCGCACGCTGGCGCGGGCCAGGGGCAGCTCGTCCAGGCTGCCCAGGGCGGTGCGCACCACGCCGGGCTGTTGATCCACGATCCGCTCGGGGGTGAGGCGCCAGCGGCTGCTGCCCGGCAACCGTGGATCACTGCGGGCAATCAGGTAGTGGCGGATCCGGCCACTGCGCAGCTCCACCGCCGCATCCACCACGCTGCCGAGGGGCTGGCCCTCCTGGCCCAGCAGGGCGGCATCGAACAGGGTCGGCAGCCGCTCCAAAGTGGCCGGATCCGTCTCGGCCGGCTCTCCCTGCACATAGGCCTCACCTTCCCCGAGCCCCCGCAGCTGATTCAGCCGCCAGACCAGGCGTTGGTTGCCGAAGGCCGAGGGCCTGGTGACCCAACCGAGCAAACGGTGGACCGGCGGATGCATCCAGCCGATCAGACCGGGGCCGTGGTCGAGGCCCTGGTCGCAGCGGACCCGGCGTTGCAGCAGATCGCTGAGCAGCAGCTGCTCGGGAAGGGCCACGCCACTCAACCGCGAATCTGAACGGGCATCACCAGGTAGGTGAAGGCGCCCTCATCGGCCGGCGAGAGCACGGCCGGCGTGGTCGGTCCGTTGCAGTGCAGGATCACCCGCTCGCTGCTGATCACCTTGAGCCCTTCGAGCACATAGCGCACATTGAACGCGATCTCGATCGGCTCCCCTTCCAGCTGGGCCGCCAGGGTCTCGGCACCGCTGCCCACGTCCTGGGCGTCGGCGCGGATGTGCACCTGAGCGGAGGCCGGCTCGGTGCTGATCTTGACCACGTTGTTGTGCTGATCGGCCAGCACCGCCACCCGCTCCAGGGCGGCCGTGAAGGCCCGGCGATCCATGGCGATGCTGCGCCCGAAGCTGTCGGGGATCAACTGGCGGTAGTTGGGATAGGTGCCATCGAGGGTGCGGCTGGTGAGCACCTGATCCGCCGAGAGGAACACCACCTGGCCGCGGTCGCAGAAGAGGTTGAGCGGATCCTCGGACTGACGCACACTCAGCAGCCGCTCCAGCTCCCGCAGGGACCGGGCCGGCACGGTGACGGCAAAGGATTCGCTCTCGACCTCGGGATCGATGCGCAGGGCCTGATCCAGCTTGAGCACGGCCAGCCGGTGGCCATCGGTGGCGGCGCACTCGAGTGAGTCGTTCTCGAGGCGGAGATGGACGCCCGTGAGCACCTGCTTGGCCTCATCGGCGCTGCTGGCGAAGATGGTGGCGCGCAAGCCCTTGACCAGGGCCTCGGCATCGAGACGGATCGGGGTGCCGGCCTGCACCAGGGGCAGATCGGGGAAGTCATCGGCAGGCATGCCCCGCATGCGGTAGCTGCCCGAGAGGGAGGTGAGCTCCACCTGCTCGGTGCCGTCGTCGCAGTGGAGCGTGATCGGACTGTCGGAGGAGAGACGGGAGACGATCTCGCCGAACAGCCTGGCCGGCAGGGTGATGGCGCCGCTGGCCTCCACGGAGGCCGGCAGGCTGGTCTGGATGCCGAGGCTGAGGTCGAAGCCGGTGAGGCTGAGACGACCGGTGCCGGCATCGGCGGTGAGCAGCACGTTGGCCAGCACCGGATGGGTGGGCCGAGCGGAGACGGCCCGGCTGACCAACTGAAGGCTGGCACTGAGTTCGGCCTGGGAACAGACCAGCTTCATGGGGGTTTCTGGAGGCCTGGCGTCCGGCAGATCGGCCTCACCACCGTTCCACAGGGCGGCGCCAAGCGCAACGCACCGGCTGGCCGGATTCCCGCTTTCCACCCCACTTTCCCCAACCCGACTGCCAAAAGGATTGATTTTTTTCTGAATAACAATCCCAACCCGTAGTCGTAGAGCCTGGGGAATCGGGGGAAAACAGCATTAAACCCTTTGCGCTGCAACTGTTTTGCTCTCACAGGCATGAGGAAAACGCCGGAGGAAAACCCTGGAAATCGCAGCTTTCCACCAAATCCCGGCCCTGGGGAAAACCAGGGCCGTCCCGGGTGTCCGGTCGCGTTCATTTTCCCCAGCTCAGGGAATCCCTTTTCCCGGGGTTTTCAGCAGGCGGTTTCAGGGTTGGCTGCGTCCTGAGATCCCGCTGATTCGCAACAAAAAAGCCCCCGATCGGGGGCTGATGACCAGAGCCGCGGTCGCGCTGATCCCAGGGCCGTGAGGCTCAGAAGCCCATCACCTTGGCCACTGTGGCCGTGTCGGGTTCGATGCCGGCGTGGAACTTGGCGTCGTTGTGTTCAATGGCCGTGGTGGGGTCCTTGAGGCCATTGCCGGTGAGCACGCACACCACCGTGGCGCCGCTCGGTACCTCCTCACGTCGTTTGAGCAGCCCCGCCACCGAAGCGGCGCTGGCCGGTTCGCAGAACACGCCTTCTCCAGCCCCGAGCAGCTTGTAGGCCTCAATGATCTCGGTGTCCGTCACGGCCATGAAGTCACCGTTGCTCTCGGCCCGGGCCTTGAGGGCGTTCTCCTTGTTCACCGGGTTGCCGATGCGGATGGCGGTGGCGATCGTGTCGGGTTGCTCCACCGTGTGGCCCAGCACCAGCGGGGCGGCTCCGGCGGCCTGGAAGCCCATCATCCTCGGCAGCTTCCAGCTGCGGCCTGCCTGGCGGTACTCGCGGAAGCCCATCCAGTAGGCGCTGATGTTGCCGGCGTTGCCGACCGGAATGCAGAGCCAGTCGGGCGCTTCGCCGAGGGCGTCCACCACTTCGAAGGCGGCGGTCTTCTGCCCCTGAAGGCGGAAGGGATTGAGCGAGTTCACCAGGGTGACGGGGTAGCGGTCAGCCACCTCCCGCACGATCGCCAGGGCCCGGTCGAAGTTGCCCTGCACCGCCAGCACTTCGGCGCCATACAGCAGGGCCTGGGCCAGCTTCCCCTGGGCCACGTAGCCATCCGGGATCAGCACGAAGGCCCGCATGCCACCCCGGCGCGCATAGGCCGCGGCCGCGGCGGAGGTGTTGCCGGTGCTGGCGCAGATCACCGCTTCCGAACCCGCTTCCTTGGCCTTGCTGATCGCCATGGTCATACCCCGGTCCTTGAAGGAGCCGGTGGGGTTGAGACCGTCGTATTTGAGGAACACCCGCACGCCACGGCCGATCCGTTCGGCGATCGACGCAGCCGGGATCAGCGGCGTGGCTCCTTCCCGCAGGGTCACCACCGGCGTGGCATCGCTCACCGGCAGCCAGGCGCGGTAGGCCTCAATCAGGCCCGGCCAGTCCTGCATCACCGGCTGGGCGCCGAAGGGACCGGTGCCATGGCGCCGGAAGGAACGGAGCAGGGGCACGGGGCAGGGTCTGGAGGCTGGAGGCGAATCTACGGCGCGACTCAGGCTGACCCTGGCCCGGATTCAGGAGCCAGGCTTGGCACCGACATCACCGCGGAGGCCATCAAGGGGAGATTCCGAGAAGAAGCGCACCAGGTCGGTCACGGAGCTCGCCTTGCTCATCAGCCCCAGCAAGGCAGGAATGCTGACCTCGATCTCGTTGGTGGGGTAGGCCTTGAGGAAGCCGATCGGCGACAGCTTGCCGGAGTCTTCAGCGGCACCCAGCACCAGCGCCGATCGCATCGCCTGCACCCCCACCGTCTCAGCGTTGAGTGGGTAGATGATCTGGGCGGCCCGCGCCAGGATCGCCTCGCCGATGCTGGTGTTGAGCAGGCGGCTGACCAGCACGACCGGAACGGTCATCGATTGGTTGAGCAGTTTGGCGGCTTCTTCCGGCTTCTGCTTGCTGAACTTGAGCACGTCCGCGAGCAGACCGCGGGCCTCTCCGGTGGTGGCCAGGTGCTCCAGATCCGCCACTGGAATCGAGCGGCGGAAGGCCCCGCTCACGAACACCAGATTCTCGCCGGCCAGGGCCGCAGGGGAGCTGGCCCAGAGCCCGAGTCCCAGCAGGGCGGCCCCCAGACGGTGGCACTGGCGGGGCTGCCGCCCGGACCGCTTCTGCACGGAACTCTCCGAAGAATGGCCTTCATCGTAGGAGCAGTGTTTGGGTGGGAGCTGAGTGGCGGCTGCGGGACAGGCCGGTTCACCGCCCCCGCTCGCTTCAGGCACTGGCCAGATCGGCGCTGCGCTGGGGCGCCACCAACACATCCCGCAGCAGCCGCACCACGCCACGTTCGGCCAGCCCCCGGGCGACCTGGGCCCCCATGCGGCGCAGATCGGGTTCCCCCACCAGACGCGGCAGACGCTTCAGCAGCAACTGGGGTTCGAAGCCGGGCAGGGCCCGCAGGATCAGCACCAGTTGCCGCACCGGTTCCAGATCCAGCAAGGGCTCGCTGGCTTCCCAGGGATCGCGGCGGCGCAGACCGGGTGGCTGCAGCCTGGTCGGCAGCCGTTGGCCGAGCCGCAGGGTGGCCTGCCAGGCCACCGCATCCATCCGCTCCACCACCGCGTCGACCAGCTGCTGACGCAGCAGACCCCCCTGGGGAGAAAAGAGGAAATCGAGCACCTGGTCGAGCAGGGTGTCCAGATCGAGCTGGCTCCCCTTGGAGGCGCTGGCGATGAGGTTGTCGAGGCGCTGCCAGCGGAAGATCTCGCCATCGAAGAGCATTTCCTTGAGGCTCTGCCGCAGGCTGGGATCGGGATCCTCCATCAGGCGGCGGGCGAAGTAGGGATAGGCGGCACCGAGGATCTTGAAATCAGGATCCACGCTCAGGGCGATGCCCTCGAGGGTCACCAGCGAGCGGATGATCAGGGCGTAGTAGGGCGGAACCTGGAAGGGGAAGCGATACATCACCCCGGAGAGATCATCGGTCACCGCTTTGAAATCCATCCGGCTCACGCCCATCTCCAGCGCCTGGCCGAAGACGCTCTCGAAGGCGGGAACAATCGGTTCCAGGTTCACATCCTCGGCCAGAAAGCCGAGGCTGACGAAGTCCTTGGACAGGGCGCTGAAGTTGCGATTCACCAGATGGACCACCGCCTGAATCAAGCCCGTACGGGCCTCACGGCTCACCTCGCTCATCATGCCGAAATCGAGATAGGCCAGCCGCCCGTCGCTCAGGGCCAGCAGGTTGCCGGGGTGGGGATCAGCGTGGAAGAAACCGTGCTCCAGCAGTTGCTGCAGGCTGCAGTCGACTCCGATGCTCACCATCACATCCGGATCGATGCCGAGGGCCTGGACCGCCTCGAGGTTGGTGAGCTTCACCCCTTCGATCCACTGCATCGTGAGCACCCGGCGGCTGGTGGCCTGGTGGTAGATCAAGGGAACGGCGATCAGGCGGTTGTGGGCGTGCAGCGCGCGAAAGCGGTCTGCATTGGCGGCTTCATGGAAATAATCCATCTCCTCGAATACCCGCCGGCCCAGCTCATCGATCAGCCCGACCAGATCGCTGCGGATCAGCCGCACGTTCTGATTCAGCCAAGCGGCGATATTGCGCACGATGTAGAGATCCAGCGTGATCTGCTCCCTCAGTCCTGGACGCTGCACCTTCACGGCCACCCGCTCACCGGTACGGAGAACGCCGCGATGGACCTGTCCCAGGGACGCAGCCGAGATCGGCTCCCGTTCAAGGCTGGCGTAGATCGCTTCGACCGGTGCGCCCAGATCCTCTTCGATGCAGGCCATCGCCAGGGCTGAATCGAAGCCCGGCAGCTGGTCCTGCAGTTGGGCCAGTTCCTCCAGCAGCATCGGCGGAACGATGTCCGGCCGGGTGGAGAGGGCCTGTCCGGCCTTGATGAACGCGGGCCCCAGATCCACCAGCAGGTTGGCGCATTCGCGGGCCCTGGCCCGGGAGCGTTCAGGGTTGGCCAGCATGCCCAGCAGCCAGTCGGTCCCCACACCGAGCAGATAGAGGCCGATCGGAATCAGGGTCTGGGCCAGTCGGCGCAGGAGCCGCTGGGGATGTCCGGCATAGATCCTGGTGATCGCTGCCGGGTCGTACTCCAGCAGGCCGGCGGCTTCAATGAAATCGCCCAGCTCGGGCGAGCCGCCTCGAGCGGTGGTGCTCAGATCCGGCCAGGGTGTCGATCCTCCAGCCTCCCCTCCTGGACGCGCTGATGAGCGTGGAGTTGCCGAGTGGACTGCATCTCTGAAAACACTGTCCTGATGCGCAGCCTCTTCGAGGACCCTCTCTTCCACGCCAGCCTCTCCGAAGACAGCGGCGCGCATGGCGTCGGCAGCGGCGTCAGCGGCGGTTCGAACCATGCCCCAGCGCCTGTGGCGCAATCCCGTACACCCTCTTCTAGAACAATCGCAAGGCCGCTACGGTCGGGGCGAACACGTGTTCCATACCGGAGGCCGGGGTGCTCACGGGGCTGCGCCTGGAGAACATTGCCCTGATCGAACAGCTGGAGCTCGGTTTCGCGCCGGGGTTCACCGTGTTCACGGGAGAGACGGGGGCCGGTAAGTCGCTGTTGCTCGATGCCCTCGATGCCCTGCTGGGCGGTGCCCAGGGCAGTGCCGGTGCCCGGCTGCTGCGCCCTCGGGCGGAGCGGGCCGTGATCGAGGCCAGCTTCAGCCTCGATCCACCGCTGGAAGTCTGGCTGGCCCAGCAGGAGATCGAGAGCCAGGAGGGTGAGCTCTGGCTCAGCCGGGAGTGGCGCCGCAGCGAGGAGCGCCTCACCAGCCGCAATCGCCTCAATGGCGTGCTGGTCAGCCGCGCTCAGTTGCAGGAGCTGCGGCCCCTGCTGCTGGATCTCACTGTGCAGGGACAGACGCAGCAGCTGGCCCGCCCCGGTCTGCAGCGGCGTTGGCTGGATCGCTTTGCGGGTGAGCCGATCCAGTTGCTGCTTGATCCGGTGCGTCAGGCTTTTGGCCAGTGGCGTGATGCGGTCGAGGCGCTGGAGGCGGCGCAGCGCGATCGCGATCAGCTGGAGCGCGAGCGGATCGCTCAGGAGCAGCGGCTTGAGGATCTGGAGGCGGCGGACCTCGACGACCCGTTTGAGGTGCAGCGCCTCCAGAGCGAGCAGGACCGCCTCGCCCACGGGGTGCGTCTGCAGGAGGGGGTGATGAGCTTGCAGGGGCGCCTGGTGGAGGGGGCCGAGCAGGCGCCTTCGGTGTTCGATCACCTGGCTGCCTGCGAGCAGGAGCTCGCTGTGATGGAGGGGCTGGATGGTTCGGTCAGCCCCCTGCGCCAGCGCTGCACCGAGGGTTTCGTGCAGCTTCAGGATCTGATGCGCGATCTCGATCGCTACGCCGCTTCGCTGGAGAGTGATCCAGCCAGCCTGGCCCAGCTCCAGGACCGCCTCGCCACCCTCAAGGCGCTGGAGCGCCGCCACGGCTCTGATCTCGCCGGCCTGATCAGCCTGCGGGACGCGCTGCGCCAGCAGCTGGCTCCCGGTGGCGCAGCGGCGTCCCTGGCTGCCCTTGAGCAGCGGGAGCAGCAGCTGCGTCAGCGGCGGGATGGTCTCAATGCCGCCCTGCACGAGCGGCGCCAGGCGGCGGCCCGGCAGCTGGAGCAGCAGCTGATGCAGGCCCTGCGGCCCATGGGTCTGGCCAATGTGCGTTTTGAGGTGCGGGTGGAGGCCGCCACGGCCGGTGAGGAGGGCGCCGATGCGGTGCAGTTCCTGTTTTCCGCCAACCCGGGTCAGCCCCTGGCGCCCCTGGCGGAGGTGGCCTCGGGGGGGGAGATGAGCCGCTTCCTGCTCGCCCTCAAGACCTGCCTGGCCGCGGCCGATGCCCACGTCACCCTGCTGTTTGACGAGATCGATACGGGGGTCAGTGGCCGGGTGAGTGGGGCGATGGCGGAGTTGCTGCAGCGCCTGGCCCTGCAGCGGCAGGTGTTCTGTGTCACCCACCAGCCCCTGGTGGCGGCGGCGGCGGATCACCACTACCGCGTCAGCAAGCAGGTCGTCGACGGCGTCACCCACACCCAGGTGTCCCACCTGCGGGACACTCGCGCCCGCCAGGCGGAGCTGGCCGAGCTGGCCGGCGGTGATTCCGGTGACGCCCGCCTGTTTGCCGCCAGCCTGCTGGATCGGGCCGCCGCGCCGCCGCGGCCGGATCGCTAGAAC
>NZ_JAYGIC010000004.1:0-13060 GCF_034931105.1 Synechococcus sp. CCY9201
GGTGGGCCCGTGCGGGTTCACAGTGTTGAGCCCGCCGACGGGGCTGAAGCCCTCAGCACCGCCCATCGCGAGCGCAAGGAGGCCCGCATCCGCGCCGCCCTGGCGGCCCGGCGCCTGCCGCTGCCGCCGCGGCAACGCAAGTTCAAGCTCGGCACCACCGGTTTCATGCTGGCCATCCATGTGGGGGCCGTGTTTGCCCTGCTGCCGCAGTTCTGGAGCTGGCAGGGGCTGGCGGCGCTGGCCTTGCTCTATTGGGTCACGGTGCTGGGCGTCACCCTGGGTCTGCATCGCCTGGTGGCGCACCGCAGCTTCGTGGCGCCCCTCTGGCTGGAGCGCACCCTAGTGCTGATGGGCACCCTGGCCTGCCAGAGCGGCCCGATCGAATGGGTGGGTCTGCATCGCCATCACCACAAGTTCTCCGACCAGCCCAACGACCACCACGACGCCGCCCGCGGCCTCTGGTGGGCCCACAGCGAATGGATGCTGCACGAGATTCCGGCGGTGCAGCACGTGGCCCGCTTCACCGGCGATCTGCAGCGCGATCCCTTCTATCGCTGGCTCGACCGCTGGTTCCTGCTGCTGCAGCTGCCCCTCGGGGCGGCTCTGTATTGGTACGGCGAAAGGGCCGGCGTGCGGGGCGGTGGCCTGGGCCTGGTGCTCTGGGCGATTCCGCTGCGCCTGGTGCTCGTGTATCACGTCACCTGGTTGGTGAACTCGGCCACCCATGCCTTCGGCTATCGCAACTTCGATTGCCCCGATCTGTCGCGCAACTGCTGGTGGGTGGCGCTGCTCAGCTTCGGCGAGGGCTGGCACAACAACCACCACGCCCATCCCCACTCCGCCCGCCACGGCCTGCGCTGGTTCGAGTTCGACATCACCTGGCAGCACATCAGGCTGCTGCGGGCCTTCGGCTGGGCGCGGCGCGTCCGGGTGGCCCACTACCGGGCCTGACGCCCCGGTGCTGCTGAGCTGAGCGTTCCCTCAGGGTTCGCCCGATCCTGTCTCTGCCCCTGGCATCGCCCCGAGTTCCCGCCGGATCGCCGCCGCCAGGTCGAGGGAGTGGCCGTTCATGCCGATCCGTTGCTGCCGGGCCCTGTCACGCAGCAGCTCCAGGAACTGATCGGCACTCAGCTCCTGCTCCCCCGCCACCCCCAGCGCCGCCAGGGTGCGACGCAGATCGGGCAGTTCGGCATCCAGTTCGCTGGCGTTGTAATCGCTCTGGCCGGCCATCACCTCCGCGAAGCGTTCGCGGCGCTGGCGACGGGCCACCGGATAGGCCTCCAGGAGCAGCGTGCGGCACTGCCGCCACGGCTGGCCAGCGGTGAACAGCCCTGCCAGGGCGGCACTGAGGCCGGCGGCCTCGGCATCGGCGATCCGCAGGTCAAAGGCCGGCGGCGGCTGGCGCACGCCCACGAACACCTCCAGCAGCTCCCCGGGGCCAAGCACACCGCCGTGGGGATCGGTAACGGGCTGGGCGGACACCGCCAGCGCTTCCAGGGCTTCGGGGGTGTCCAGCAGCAACTGGCGCAGTTCGGCGGTGAGCGGTTGCCCGGGTGGTTGGGCCGCCAGCCACTGGTTGACGCTGCCGAGGGCGAGAAACACCTCCGGCCCGGGGGAGGCGAGCTTGCCGTTGCGCAGCATCGAGATCTGGGAGTTGTGCACCTTGCCCAGATCGAGGGCCTCGGCCAGGCCCGGCAAGACGCGGTGACTCCAGTCGTTGCGCTCATGCCACACCTTGATCAGATGGGCGAAGGCGGCGCGGCCCGCACCGAGCTTGTCTCGATAGCCCACTTGCTGATCAGGATCCGTATTGCTACCATCTTATCGATTGATCAGGAGCCGGTCCGTTATGACCGCCACAGCTACACGTTCTCCGGTCGCCACGGCTGCCGCCTCTGCTGCCGGTCTGCGCAGCCATCAGGCGGCGTCCGTCGCCGCGGTGGATGCCCTGCAGCGCTCCGCCCGGCTGCGTCGCCCCCGCCGCGGTGAGCCCACCCCGGAAATTCCGAGTGGCCGCAGCTGGGTCACCATCGGCTTCATGGCGACGATCCACGTTCTGGCCCTGGTGGCCCTGTTGCCTCGCTTCTGGAGCGTGCCCGCCGTGGCCTCGCTGGTGGTTCTCTATTGGGTCACCGCCTGCCTGGGCGTGACGATCGGCTACCACCGGCTGCTCAGCCATCGGGCCTTCCGCGTGCCCCAGTGGCTGGAGCGCTTCTTCGCCACCTGTGGCGCCCTCAGCTGCCAGCACGGCCCGATCGACTGGGCGGGTCTGCACCGCCATCACCACAAGTTTTCCGATACGGATGCGGATCATCACAACAGCCACCGTGGCTTCTGGTGGAGCCACATGGGCTGGATGTTCAAGGAGATCCCGGCCATGGGAGCCGTGCCTCGGCTCACGGGTGATCTCGCCGCTGATCCCTACTACCGCTGGCTGAACAACTGGTTCCTGGCCCTGCAGCTCCCCCTGGCCGGCCTGCTGTTCTGGATCGGCACCGTCACCGGTGCCGGCGGCTGGGCCCTGGTGCTCTGGGGCATCCCCCTGCGTCTGGTGCTCGTCTATCACGCCACCTGGCTGGTCAATTCCGCCACCCATTGCTGGGGTCGCGTCAGCCATGCCAGCGGCGATGCCTCCCGCAACAACCCCTGGGTGGCGGCGCTCACCTTCGGCGAGGGCTGGCACAACAACCACCATGCCTTCCCCCATTCGGCCCGCCAGGGTCTGGAGCCCGGTCAGATCGATCTCACCTGGGAGCACATCCGCCTGATGCGGGCCCTGGGACTGGCCACCAAGGTGCGGCTGCCCAAGGCGGCCCTCGGCGGCCCCACCCTGGCGGATGCCCAGGAGCGGGGTGCGGTCGGTGGCGTAGGTTGAGCAATCGGTTTTCGTCAGAGCGTCGGTTTCGAATCCATGGCCAAGCGCGTACAAGTCGTACTGAACGAGGACGTCCTCAGCCTGGGCAAGGACGGCGATCTCGTGGATGTGGCCCCCGGCTACGCCCGTAACTTCCTCCTTCCCACCGGCAAGGCCATCCCCGTGACTCCCGCGGTGATGCGTCAGGTGGAGGCCCGCCGGGCCAAGGAGGCCGAGCGCCAGGCCGCCCTCAAGGCCGAGGCGGAAGCCTTCCGTACCGCCCTGGCCACGATCGGCCGCTTCACGATCAAGAAGCAGGCCGGCAACGACGATGTGATCTTCGGCACGGTGACCAACGGCGATGTGGCCGAGGCCATCGAAGCCGCCACCAAGAAAGAGGTGGACCGCCGCCACATCCTGGTGCCCGAGATCCATCGCACCGGCTCCTACAAGGTGCAGGTGAAGCTCCACCACGACGTCACCGCCGAGCTCAATCTCGAAGTGGTCAGCTACTGATCGCTGCGGCGACCATGGCTGCCGCCAACGTCACGCCGTCGGGGCCTTCGGGCCTTGACGGCGTTGTGGTGTGGGCCGTCTACGGTGCTGTTGTCACACCCTCCCATTGCCGCCGATGGTGAGCGCGCCTCCGATTCCCAGCGATGCGGCCGATCCTGGCCCGCGCCGCCGCGCCCGGGCCGCCGCAGAGGCGAGCTTCGAGGCGCTGCCCGATTCGGTGCCACCCCAGAACCTGGAGGCCGAGGAAGCCGTTCTGGGCGGCATTTTGCTCGATCCCGATGCGATCGGCCGCATCGCTGACGTGGTGCAGCCGGAGGCGTTCTACCTGGGTGCCCATCGCGAGATCTACCGCACCGCCCTGATGCTGCACAGCCAGGGCAAGCCCACCGACCTCACCGCCATGGCGGCCTGGCTGGCGGACACAGGCCACCTGGAGAAGGTGGGCGGCAGCGGACGGCTGGTGGAGCTGGTGGAGCGCACCCTCTCCACCGCCTCGATCGACCAGGTGGCACGCCTGGTGATGGACAAGTACCTGCGCCGCCAGCTGATCAAGTCGGGAAATGAGGTGATCCGGCTCGGCTTCGAACAGAGCAAGCCGATGGAGCAGGTGCTCGATGAGGCTGAGCAGAAGATCTTCGCGATCAGCCAGCAGAAACCCAGCGCCGGCCTCACCCCCACCGCCGAGATCCTCACCAGCACCTTCAACGAGATCGAGAGCCGCTCCCTGGGCACGGCCGTGGCCGGTATCCCGGTCAACTTCTACGACCTCGACGCCATGACCCAGGGGCTGCAGCGCAGTGACCTGATCATCGTGGCCGGCCGCCCCGCCATGGGCAAGACCGCCATCACCCTGAATCTGGCCAAGAACGTGGCCCAGCTCCACAACTTGCCGGTGTGCGTGTTCTCGCTGGAGATGAGCAAGGAGCAGCTCACCTACCGGCTGCTGGCCATGGAGGTGGGCATCGAGAGCGGTCGTCTGCGCACCGGCCGCCTGCAGCAGGAGGAGTGGCCGCTCTTGGGGCAGGGCATCAACACCCTGGGCCAGATGCCGATCTTCATCGACGACAAGCCCAATGCCGGCGTGCTCGAGATGCGTTCCCTCTGCCGCCGTTTGATGGCCGAGAGCGGCAAGGAGCTGGGTCTTGTGGTGATCGACTACCTCCAGCTGATGGAGGGATCGGGTTCCGATAACCGCGTCCAGGAACTCTCCCGTATCACCCGCGGCCTCAAGCAGATGGCCCGCGAGCTCAACGTGCCTGTGGTGGCCCTCTCCCAGCTCAGCCGTGGGGTGGAGTCTCGCACCAACAAGCGGCCGATGCTCAGCGATCTGCGGGAATCGGGCTCGATCGAGCAGGACGCCGACCTGGTGCTGATGATCTACCGCGACGAGTACTACAACCCCGATACGCCCGATCGTGGCATCACCGAAGTGATTGTGACCAAGCACCGCAACGGGCCGGTGGGAACGGTGAAGCTGCTGTTCGAGCCGCAGTTCACCCGCTTCCGCAATCTGGCGGCCTGATTCAGTTGCATGTGCTGGTGCGTCTGCTGGTGTGCCGCTGCGAATCAGGTCGCCAGATTCACCACGATGATCTCGCCGCTGCAGAATCCATGGCTGAGATTGCGCACCTGGCCCAACGGCAGCCTCTGCTTCAGTCGCTCATAGCGAATCGTGAGACCCTGGTGGGGATCCGGCTGAAAAGCTTGTGTGCTGTCGTCGCTGTTGTCTACGATCACCCATTCCAGCAGTTCGCGAGGATAGGTCTGTGTCAAGATCTGCTGCTGCAAGAGCGGCAGCAGTCCGGCAGGACCATGCGTGACCGTGCAGAGACTCACGCGTGGAAGCTGCACTGGATGCTGCGCGGCAGACTGATTCACCTGTCACTTTGGTAGACGACGTGATTCGTGGCTGGTTGCCATCGATAGGGGATTAGCGCATGTATTGGAGGGTTGGAGATTGACAGTCGTCGAAAATGTGTTCTGGTCTTGGACAAAAAAGCAATGGCGTACATATGCTCCTGCTTTCTGCCAGGCTGACCAGTCTCTCGGCACAGGCTCGCGCCCGCGACGAGCCTGTGCAACTGGAGAAAGACCTCAGCGACACCAGGCTCGGTGCCTGCAGCCGCGAGCGTGACCTGCGTCCTTGGACGGTGATCGATGCAGGCGTCACACAGCCAAGCAGGCAGCCCCACGCGAGCGAACCAGCCAGCCGTTGAAGAGCGACTCAGACCGAAACGGTGATCCCGGCCTGATTCTGCTGCTCAGACTGTTGTTCAGCCAGCACCTCAGCCAGACCCTCCAGATCCGCATCGGTGATCTTGGTCTGCATCGGGCAATGCTTGGGTCCACACATCGAGCAGAATTCAGCCTGCTTGTAGATATCGGCCGGCAGGGTTTCGTCGTGGTACTCGCGGGCCCGTTCCGGATCCAGCGAAAGATCGAACTGCCTGTTCCAGTCGAAGGCGTAGCGGGCCCGGCTGAGTTCGTCGTCGCGGTCGCGGGCACCGGGGCGATGGCGGGCGATATCGGCGGCGTGGGCGGCGATCTTGTAGGCGACCAGGCCATTGCGCACGTCTTCCGGGTTGGGCAGACCCAGGTGCTCCTTGGGCGTCACGTAGCAGAGCATGGCCGTGCCATACCAGCCGGCCATGGCCGCGCCGATGGCGCTGGTGATGTGGTCGTAACCAGGGGCGATATCGGTCACCAAGGGACCGAGCACGTAAAAGGGTGCCTCGGAACAGTCCTCCATCTGCTTGCGGACGTTGAACTCGATCTGGTCCATGGGCACATGACCCGGACCCTCCACCATCACCTGGATGTCGTGGGCCCAGGCGCGGCGGGTGAGTTCTCCGAGGGTCTTGAGTTCGGCCAGCTGGGCCTCATCGGAGGCATCGTGCAGGCAGCCGGGCCGCAGGGAATCACCGAGCGAGAAGCTGCAGTCGTAGCGTTTGAAGATCTCGCAGATGTCGTCGAAGCGGGTGAACAGCGGATTCTGCTTGTGGTGGTAAAGCATCCACTGGGCCAGGATGCCACCGCCGCGGCTCACGATGCCGGTGAGGCGTCCCTTCACCTTGGGCAGATGCTCAATCAGCAGACCGGCGTGGATGGTCTGGTAGTCAACCCCCTGCTGGCAGTGCTTTTCAATGATGTGGAGGAAATCATCTTCCGAGAGCTTCTCGATCGAGCCGTGCACACTCTCGAGAGCCTGATAGACGGGCACCGTGCCGATCGGCACCGGCGACGCCTGGATAATCGCCGTGCGCACCTCATCCAGGTTGACGCCACCGGTGGAGAGATCCATCACGGTATCGGCGCCATACTTCACCGCCAGCTCGAGCTTCTTCAGCTCTTCGCTCACATCACTGGCATTGGGGGAAGCACCGATGTTGGCGTTCACCTTGCACTTGCTGGCGATGCCGATCGCCATCGGCTCCAGATTCTCGTGGTTGATGTTGGCGGGGATGATCATGCGACCCCGCGCCACCTCCTCCATCACCAGTGATTCGGGCAGGTTTTCCCGCTGGGCCACAAAGGCCATTTCCTCGGTAACCACACCCTGACGGGCGTAGTGCATCTGGCTCACATTGGCGTGACCACGACGCTTCTCAATCCAGGCGCTGCGCATGAGGGGGCGGGCAAAGGTGGACAACATCCCAGCGGACCGATGCAGAACAACGGACACGGACGGATTGGGGCGCAGCTGGAGTTCGTTCTCACTTCCCTGCGCCGGCATGACCCGGATCAGGTTCGGAGGGTGTGATCTCAGCCCTGGGCAGACAGCCGGGAAGGCGTTTGCCGGGCACCCCTAGTGACTTTGGAAACCTAGCAAGGCTGAAACGAAGAGGAGGCTGATCAGCTGCCCTGCAGACCGTTGAGAGCCGCCGCGACGACGCGATGGTCGGGGTCCTGCTGCAGTTCCACCAGCAGACGACGGGCCACGTCGCTGGACGGTGCCGCTGCGGAGGCCGGTGCCAGGGACGATGGCAGACCCGGCTTCTGTACCAGCCGTCCGAGGATCTCGGCACCCCCCACCCGCACGGTGCCGTCGCCATCGGCGATCGCCAGCTGGGCAAGATCGAGCAGCCAGGCATCCGGCATCTCCGGATGTTCGGCCAGGGCCGAGAGGATGCTGCAGCGCACCAGCCACTGGTGATCCACCACAAAAGCCTGGCGCACAAGAGGCCAGGCCTCAACATGGCCATAGCTCACCAGGGAATTGGCGGCTTCGGCGCGCACGTTGGCGTCCTCATCGTGCTGAAGGGCCTGCACCAGGGCCTGGCGGGCGGCATCGCTGCGTTTGACCCCCAGGCCGGCGCAACTGAGCGAGCGGATCATGAAGGTGGTCTGTTCCAGACCCAGCAGCAGCAGGGGAATGGCCTGCTCCGCCGGCACCTGCCTCAGTCCCGCCAGTGCGGGCATGGCCCGGCTGGGATCGCCGGAGGCGATTGCCTGGCGCAGGGCATCAAGATCGATCGACTCAGCCATTGTCCTGTCTTAGGTCACCCAGGAGCTGGGCGCGACGTCGGCGGCGGCCCACCAGGCTGGAGGCCTGCAGCCCCACCCCGATCAACAGGGCCGGAATCGCCTGCATCCGGTCAGCCCCCTGGCGCAGCAGCAGCGCCACCAGGGCCAGCAGGATCAGCAGAAGCGACGACAGCGCCAGCAACGGGCGGACTGTTCGAGCCGGCGAGCCGGCGGGAGGAAGCGTCATGCCAACGGGCCGGCACTGGCCTGGCGCTCCATCCAGCGCAGCAGGCTGAGGGTGAGCACCTTCACCCCGACCGCCAGGGCTGCTTCATCCGGCGCGAAGGTGTTGCTGTGCAGGGGCGTGCAACCCGTGGCACCGGCCACCCCGAGGCGGAACATGGTGCCGCGGGTGCCCTGCTGCAGCTCGGCAAAATCCTCCGCCCCCAGCGAGGGCTGCTCCAGCCAGCGCACCTGATCGCGTCCCAGCAGTTCGGTGGCGGCCTCCGCCACCAGCTCGGTGAGTTCCGGATCGTTGTGCACCGGCGGTGAGATGCAGCGGTAGCGCACCCGGGCTTCGCCGCCATGGCCCCGGCAGAGGGCCTGGACCGTGTCCTCGATCCAGCCAGGCAGCTGGGAATGGAGCTCCAGATCCAGGCAGCGCACGGTGCCGAGCAGACGCACGTGATCGGCGATCACGTTGAAGGCCTTGCCCCCCTCGATCCGGCCGAAGCTCACCACCACGGGATGGAGTGCATCGAGCCGCCGGCTGATCGCCTCCTGCAGACCACTCACCACCCGCGCCGCGATCCAGATGGCATCGGTGGACTGGTGCGGGCGGGCGCCATGACCTCCTTCGCCGAGCACCTCCACCTCCAGCTCGCCGGCTGCGGCGGTGAGGCTGCCGCAGCGCACCCCGATCGAACCCACCGCCAGGCTGGGGAACACGTGCACACCGAACAGGGCCTGTACCCCCTCCATGGCGCCATCGGCCCGCATCCAGGCTGCACCCTGGGCCGTCTCTTCGGCGGGCTGGAACAGCAGCCGCACCCGCGCCGTCAGCAGCCCGGCAAGGGGAGCAAGCACGTGCGCCACCCCCAGTCCCACGGCGGTGTGCAGATCGTGGCCGCAGGCATGCATCAGCCCCTGGCGGGTGGAGGCGTAGTCGAGGCCGGTGCGCTCCTCCACCGGCAGGGCATCCATGTCGACCCGCAGGGCCACCAGGGGCACGTCCGGCCCCTCAGGCCCCAGTTCGGCCAGCACGCCGGTGCGGCCCACCCCCTCACGTACCCGCCAGCCCCAGCGACGCAGCTCGCCGGCCACCAGGGCAGCGGTCTGATGCTCATGGCCGCTGAGCTCGGGATGGCGGTGGATGTGGCGGCGCAGCTGAATCAGCTCCGGCAAGACCTCGGCCAGGCTGGCCTCGAGGCCGAGACGCTGCCAGTCGGCCAGCGGATGGGCACCGCAACCGGGCGCCGCGGCTCGGGGGGTGTCGGATCCGGTGGCGAGGGGCAGGGGCATCGAGGGGATTGTCAGGAGGCCAGAGCCAGGAACTGGGCCAGAGCCTGCACGGGCACGGGTGGCCAGCGCCGTATCCGCAACACCCATTCTTCCTGGCGATAGCGCGGATCGAGACCGGAGGCCGCCGCCCAGTTGCTCTCGGCTTCCCCCTGAGCCCCCTGCCGCCAGAGCAGGGCGGTGAGACCGGCGCGGGCATCGGCGAACAGGGGGTAACGGCGGATCAGCTGGCGGAACTGGCGTTCGGCGGCCTCGAGATCCCCCAGCTGGAAAGCGGCCAGGGCAGCACTGGAGCGAGCCATGGCGAAACCGGGACGGGCCAGGTCAGCCGCGTCATAGCAGCGTCGCGCCTCGGTCCAGTCGCCCTGGGAGCCGCGCACGTTGCCGAGGTTGTAGAGCGCCGAGGCGTCAGCGGGATCCCGCTCCAGGATCCAGGTGTAGTCGGCGGCGGCGGCCTGCCAGCGCTGCAGTGCCTCCTCGGCCGTTCCCCGGTTGAGGTGGGGATCGGGGTTGAGCGGATCGAGCGCCATGGCGCGGCCCTGGTCTTCGATGGCGCCCTCGGGGTCGCCCAGGGCCAGCCGCACATTGCCGCGGTTGCTCCAGGCCGCGGCCTGGCTGGGGTCCTGTTCCAGCACACCATCCCAGAGAATCAGGGCTTCGCTGAAGCGGCCGTCGCGGCTGGCGGCCAGGGCCTGCTCGAACTGCTTGGGCAGGCTCACGCCAGGCCTGGCTGAGATCGGAGCGGCAGCGAGGGCCGGCAGGGGTAGCAGCAGGATCAGGGCCAGCGCCACCGCCAGGATCAGCAGAGCCGCGGCCAGATGACGCCCAGCCCCGCCCGGGGTCGCCGGTGACGGCATGGCGGAGTCGGTGGTGTCCGTGGCGTCGGTGGCCACAGTGGCGTCAGTCATCGCGGCCCCTCCGCGCCGAGCTGGGCCGCGCCAGGGCCAGAGCCGGCCGCGGCGAGATGGGCACGACCCGCCTCGGTCACCACCCGACCCCGTGGGGTGCGCTGCAGAAAACCCAGCTGCAGCAGGTAGGGCTCCACCACCGCTTCCAGGGTGGTGGGGTCTTCACCGAGGCCCGCCGCCAGGGTGTCGAGCCCCACCGGCCCGCCTCCATACCCCTCCAGCAGCAGGCCGAGCAGGCGCCGGTCGCTGGCATCGAGACCGCGCCCATCGACCCGATGCAGCCGCAGAGCCTGATCCACCAGGGTCGCGTTGATGCGGCCATGACCCGCCACCTCCGCCACGTCGCGCACACGGCGCAGCAGCCGGTTGGCGATGCGGGGCGTGCCCCTGCAGCGACGCGCCACCTCGAGCGCGGCTTCCGGCTCCAGCGCGATCGCCAGCAGCCCCGCCGCCCGCTGCACGATCGCCTGCAGATCGGGCAGGTCGTAGAACTCGAGCCGCTGGATCAGGCCGAAACGGTCCCGCAGGGGTGAACTCAGGGCGCCGGCTCTGGTGGTGGCCCCCACCAGGGTGAACGGCGCCACCGGCAGGCTGCGGGTGCGGGCCATGGCGCCCTTGCCCACGGTGAGATCCAGGCGGAAGTCTTCCATCGCCGGGTAGAGGATTTCCTCCGCCACCCGGTTGAGCCGGTGGATTTCGTCGATGAACAGCAGATCGTGGGGCTGAAGGTTGACCAGCAGCCCCACGATGTCGCGCGGGCGCTCCAGGGCAGGGGCGCTGGTGATCCGGCAGCGCACGCCCAATTCCTCGGCCAGCACCAGGGCCATGGTGGTCTTGCCCAGGCCCGGCGGGCCATGCAGCAGCACGTGATCGAGGGCCTCCTGGCGGCTGCGGGTGGCCTCCACCGCGATGCCGAGCACCTGCTTGAGTTCGTGCTGGCCGATGTAATCGGCCAGGCGTTTCGGCCGCAGCCCGTCTTCCCGCAGCACTGGAGCGGTCTGTTCACCCGTGTCGGGGGCGGCTGGATCGACCAGCCGGGCGGCGACACTGCCCCGGCGGGGAGCCGCACCTGCGCCGGAGGAGACGATCGCCATGGTTGGAGGGTACCGGCCGCTGCCTAGGGTCGGGGGGTAGGCGATACCCAACGGACAGGCGGCAGGGAGATGGCGAAGGGCGGAGGAAAGAAAGCCGCCAAGGCACGGCGCGATGCCGCCAACCGGCTGCTGGCCGACAACCGCTTTGCCCGGCACCAGTACGAGATCCTCGAAACCCTCGAATGCGGCATCGAGCTGCTGGGCACCGAGGTGAAATCGGTGCGGGCGGGCCAGGCGAATCTGCGCGATGGCTTCTGCCTGATCCGCAGCGGCGAGATCCAGCTGCACAACGTCCACATCTCGCCCCATAGCCACGCCGGCCGCTACTTCAACCACGAACCGTTGCGGGTGCGGCGGCTGCTGGCCCACCGGCGCGAAATCGACAAGCTGCGCAGTGCCCTCGACCAGAAGGGCCTCACCCTGATCCCTCTTAATTTGCATCTGAAGGGCTCATGGATCAAGGTGACCCTCGGCCTCGGCAAGGGCCGCAAGCTGCACGACAAGCGCCACGAAGAGAAGAGCAAGCAGGAGGCCAAAGAGGCCCGGGCGGCCATCGCCCGCCTCTGATCAGCACCAGCCCCTGGGCTCAGGGGGTGTCGGTGGGCGGCGGTGGTGGCTGGATCGGGGCTGTGGATGGAACCGTGGGACGGATGGGGGCCGCAGAGCCGGGTGTCGGGGATGGGGTGGAGCTCTGCTCCTGAGGCGCGCCAGGGATGCGTGTCTCGGGTGGCTCGGCCTCGGGAACGGCGTTCTGGGGCTCTGGTTCCGGCTCCTGGGGGGGTGGCGGATCAGCTCGCAGCGACAGGGTGATCTGGGCCGGCGCCAGCCCCTCGTTCGTGACCAGCAACTGCACGGGCGAGCGGGCCTGCGCCGGCAGACTCACCACGCGCAAAGGACCACTGGCCTCGAGCACACTGCCATCGGCGGCGAATACGGTCATCTGCATCAGGGGTGAGCCGTTCACGCCAAGCACCAGGCGGTGGTTGGCGGGGAGCTGAATCGGAAACAGACGGGCACCACCGGCGTCCACATCGGCCGAGAGGGCCTGAACGTCCTGGGATCGGGTCTTGATCGGCTCGATCCGCATGCCGGCCAGGCCCTGCTCCGCAGCGGCGTACCAGAGCTGGCGGAAGGGCTCCGGCGGAATCTCGGTGCCGATGCGACCGGGCAGCAGGTTCTGGGCGCTGCCGGAGACGAGCTGGCGCAGCACGGCGGAACTGAGGCCCTGCCCCACCAGAGCCTGCTGCCGCTGCTCCCAGTCGGCCTGGCTGTAGGTGCCGAGGCGGCGACGCACCGCCAGTGGCAACTGCTCTACCCGTGCCAGCCATTCTTCGGCCAGTTCGTTCCACACCTTGCGCAGCGGCGCGTCTTCGCTGGAATCGCTGGGCAGCCGTCCGCGCCGCTCCGGGAACTGGGCCAGCAGGCTGGCATCCACGAGCCGCAGGAACCAGGGCCGATCCACCTGCATGGCCCGCAACCGATTGAGCAGCTGCTGACGTTGGTCCACCTCCTCGGGGGGCAGGCTCTCGCCGGCGGCCAGACTCGCCTCCGGGATCCTGGGGGCGGCCGTGCGGCCGCGGCTCAGCCACCACCAACCGCCGGCCGTGCCCACGATGGCCGAGAACACCAGGGCCAGCACCACCGGCCAGACGCCGTTCTCGGCCTCCTCCTCCTTGGCCTCCTGGCGGCTGCGCCGCGGGGCCGCC
>NZ_JAYGIC010000005.1:0-9341 GCF_034931105.1 Synechococcus sp. CCY9201
GCTGCTGGTGGCCCAGCCGGCGGCGCTGCTGGGCGGGATGGGCCGGGCCTCCGCCCCTTCCCTGCCGCTGATTCCGGTGCTGATCGCCCTGGCCGGAGCCCTGTGCACTGCCCTGGCCTACGTGAGCGTGCGCCAGCTGGGCCGCAGTGAGCATCCCCTGGTGATCGTGTTCTATTTCCCCCTGGTGGCCGTGCCCCTGAGCCTGCCGCTGGTGGCGCTCGATCCGGTGATGCCCACGCCGGTGGAGCTGCTCTGGCTGGTGGGGGTCGGATTGTTCACCCAGCTGGGCCAGGTGTGGCTCACCCGGGGCCTCACCGCCCTGCCGGCGGCTAAGGCCACGGCGATCAGCTACGCCCAGGTGGTGTTCGCCGGGCTCTGGGGCTGGCTCATCTTCCAGGAGGGGATCGACGGCTGGACGCTGCTGGGCGCGGCCCTGGTGCTGCTGGCCACCCTGCTCAGCCTGAGCGGCCGTTCAGAGGCAGGGGGTAGGTCAGCCAGTCCTGGTTGAGACCGTCGCTGCTGCCGGTCGGTTGGGCCAGCCGCCAGCTCTGGCCCCGCTCGCCCCGCTGCAGATAGAGATCGAAGGGGGTATCGACCCGGATGGGATCGCCGGCCAGGCGCCAGTCGAAACGGCCGTTGAGGTGCAGGCCCTTGGCCTCGCCGATGGCCAGGCTTTCCTGGTGCTCCAGCCGCACCCGGCTCACCTCGGGCGGGCCGGCCGGCTCCAGGGCCAGGGCCTGGGCAATGGCTCCCTGGGTGAGGTCGATCTGCAGGCCCAGGGCGCTGAGCAGCACCGATCGCGGCGGCTGCCCCACGCCGCCACATCCCCCCAGGCTCAGCGGCAGCAGCAGCGCCAGCAGGATCAGGCTGCCTGTGAGCAGCCGGCGCAACTGCGAGGGGGGTGGCAGGGCGGGCAGCATGGGGGCGACGAAGCGAGCTTCCCCATGATCGGTTGGCTGCAAGGGCAGGTGAGCGATCCCTGGCAGCAGGGGGCGCGCTGCGGATTGCTGCTGCTCTGCCAGGGCGTGGGCTATGAGGTGCAACTGAGCCAGCGGCACTGGCGGGAGCTGCCGTCGGCTGGGTCGCGGCTCAGCCTGCACATCCATCACGCCATCCGGGACGATGCCTGGACGCTCTACGGCTTCCCCCAACGGCAGGAGCGCGACCTGTTCCGAGAGCTGGTGGCCGTGAGTGGCGTGGGCCCGCAGATGGCCCTGGGGTTGCTGGGTGCGATGGCGGCCGAGGAGCTGGCCCGCGCCATCGTCCAGGCGGATCTGCGCCAGCTCAGCAGTGCCCCCGGGGTGGGCAAGCGCACGGCGGAGCGGTTGTCGGTGGAACTGCGGAGCCGTTTGCAGGAGCGCTTCGCTGACCTGCTGGACGGCGTGGTGGATGGCTTCGACGACTGGGCGGAGAGTCCGACCGCTGGAGCGGAGGGCGCGGCGACGGCCCTGGTCGCGTCCACCCGCAGCGAGGTGGAGCAGACGCTCGAGGCCCTCGGTTATGAGGTGCTGGAGATTCACCGGGCCCTGCGGGCCGTGGCGGCCAGTGATGCCGTCGCTGTTGCCCAGGGCGAGCTGGGCCTCTGCGGCGACGCCGAGACCTGGCTGGCGGCCTGCCTGCGCTGGCTGTCGCGGCCAGCGGCCTGACCAAAACAGGAAGGAATGGCCAGCCAGAGAGCTGTTCTGCCGGAAGGTAGGGTAGATGTTTGTTCGTTACGGGCCAGACGCCGCCCCCATGCCGCTCAACACCATCCAGAAGCAGGAACTGATCAACAGCCATCAGACCCACGGCACCGACACGGGTTCGGTCGAAGTGCAGGTGGCGATGCTGAGCGAGCGCATCAGTCAGCTCAGCGGACACCTGCAGAAGAACATCCACGATTTCTCCTCCCGCCAGGGTCTGCTGAAGATGATCGGTCGCCGCAAGCGGCTGCTCGCCTACCTGCGCAGCAACAGCGAGGATCGCTACACCTCTCTGATCGCCACCCTCGGCATCCGCGGCTGAGGTCTCGCCATGGCCCGCCAGGGACAGCCCAAGCCGTTTGAGCCCCGCGGGTCCAGGAAGCCTGCAAAGGCCACTGCCAAATCCTCAATCAGCCCTAAAGCCTCGGGCAGCGCCAAAGCCTCCCGTGGTCAGCAGGCCATTCCTGAGATGGTGGCCAATCGCATGGCCCGTCGTATCGCCATTGCCACCGGCATTCCCTCCGCTCTTGGCATGGGGGTGTTCGTGGCCAGTTATTTTCTGGTCAGCCGAGGTGTGGTGGACATCGCTCCCGCCCTCACCCTGGTGACTTCCGGAGCGTTTTTCCTGCTGGGTCTGGTCGGCCTGAGCTACGGCGTTCTGTCTTCCAGCTGGGAAGATGTGCCGGGCAGCCTGCTGGGGCTGGAGCAGATCCGCGTCAATCTCGGACGACTGCGTCAGTCTGTGCGGGCCATGCGTCAGGGCAGCCCGGCTGAGTGAGGTCCTACCCGCCTTGAGCCCTACCCCGCCTTGAGGGGAGAGCGCAACGTCGCCCGGAAGTCTGCCGAGCCCAGGGTGGCGACGGCAGCTTCGGCATCGGCCACACAGAACTGGTGGCCCAGGCGCACATAGAGGGTTTTCTCGGCCTGTCGCACCACCGCCACCACCGGCACCCGCAACCCCGCTTCGTCCTGGGGCGGACGGTGGCGCTGCAGACATTCGCGCAGCCGATGCTGCACACCAATGTCGGCAGCGGCCTCGGCGGGCAGCTCCACCAGCAGCAGTTGCAGGTCTTCGATGCTGCGACAGTCGTCCACGATCAGCTGAACCCGGTCGTCGCGCCGGTCGACCGAGCCCCAGATCAGCAGCCGCGCATCCACCATCAGGTGATCGGCGAGCCGCGCGTAGCTCTTGGGGAACACCACCGCCTCGCAACTGCCGGTGAGATCCTCCAGCTGCAGGACCGCCATGCGATCGCCCTTGCGGGTGGTGACCTGACGCAGCTCCGGCACCATCACCACCGCACTCACCTTGGCCTTGTCCGCCTGCTCCTCCAGGGCCGCCAGGCTCACCGGTGACAGCAACTTCACCTGCTGGGCCAGCTGCTTGAGCGGGTGGTCGGACAGATAGAACCCCACCAGATCCTTTTCCAGCCGCAGCTTCTCGGTGGGGGGATAGTCCTTCACGGGGGCCGCCTTGGGGGCGGTGCTGAGGTCGCCGCTGGCCGAACCGCCTGCTGTGGTGCTGTCTTGCGCGGCACCACCACTGGCCAGGCCACCACCGAGCAGGTCGAACAGATTGCCCTGGCCACTGGCCCGGTCCTTGGCGCGGGAACTGGCCCAGTCGAGCACCAGATCCAGATCCGCCATCAGCTGGGCCCGGTTGGCACTGGGTTCGAGCGCGTCGAGAGCACCGCAGTGGATCAGGGCCTCCAGAGCGCGGCGGTTGAGCTGCTGGGAGGGGATCCGGTCGCAGAGATCCGCCAGGGAGCGGAAGGCTCCATCGCTGCCGCGGGCCTCAAGCAACTGGCGGATGGCGCCATCGCCGAGGTTGCGCACGGCCGAGAGGCCGAAGAGGATGCGATCACCCACGGGGGTGAAATCGATGCCGGAGGCATTCACATCCGGCGGCATCACTTCGATGCCCATGGCGTTGCAGTTGGCGATGTAGCGCTGCACCTTGCTGCTGTCGCCGGCATTCACCGTGAGCAGCGCCGCCATGTAGGCCACCGGGTAGTGGGCCTTGAGGTAGGCGGTCTGGTAGGTCACCGCGCCGTAGGCGGTGGAGTGGCTCTTGTTGAAGCAGTATTCGGCGAACAGCACCATCTGCTCAAACAGCGCTTCGGCGAGCTTCGGATCGACTCCGCGTTCCGTGGCACCCTGCACGAAGAGGCTCTGGTGCTTTTCCATCTCGCTCTTTTTCTTCTTGCCCATCGCCCGCCGCAGCAGATCGGCCTCACCGAGGGAGTAGCCGGCCAGGTCCTGGGCGATCTTCATGATCTGCTCCTGATAGACCATGATCCCGTAGGTTTCGTTCAGAATCGGCTTCAGGGTCTCGTGGGCGAAGTCGATCGCTTCGCGGCCATGCTTGCGGTTGATGAATTTGGGGATCAGGCCCGCATCCAGAGGCCCTGGTCGGTACAGGGCCAGGATCGAGGAGATGTCTTCAAGGGATGAGGGCTTGAGGTCGCGCACGATCTGCCGCATGCCGCTCGATTCCAGCTGGAAGATGCCCTCCAGATCTCCGCGGGCCAGCAGCGCGAAGGTGCCTTCATCGGCGGGCGGCAGATCGTCGGGATCGATGCGTTCGCCACAGCTCTGCTGCACCAGATCGAGCGTCTTCTCGATCATGGTGAGATTCTTGAGGCCGAGGAAGTCCATCTTCAGCAGCCCCATCGACTCCACATCCTCCATGAAGTACTGGGTGATCACCTGACCATCGTTGTTGCGCTGCAGTGGCACCAGCTCATCGAGGGGATCGGCGGCGATCACAACGCCCGCGGCATGGACGCCGAAGGTCTTGTTGGTGCCTTCGATCCGGCGGGCCAGATCCACCCAGTGCTTCACCTTCGGGTCGTTCTCGTACTTCTCGCGGAACTCCGGCGCCGGTGATTCGGGTCCGATCATCTCCTTCAGCTTGGCGGGTTTACCCCGCACCACCGGGATCAGCTTCGCCAGGCGGTCGGCTTCGCCATAGGGAATGTCGAGCACGCGGGCCACGTCCTTGAGCACCGCCTTCGAGGTCATGCGGTTGAAGGTGATGATCTGCGCCACCTTCTCCTCGCCGTAGCGGCGGGTCACGTACTCGATCACCTCACCGCGGCGCTCGATGCAGAAGTCGGTGTCAATATCCGGCATTGACTTGCGTTCCGGGTTGAGGAAGCGCTCGAACAGCAGACCGTTGGTGACCGGGTCGATGTTGGTGATCCCCAGGGCGTAGGCCACCAGTGATCCGGCGGCCGATCCCCGTCCCGGACCCACCGGGATACCGTTGTCGCGGGCGAAGCGGATGTAGTCCCACACCACCAGGAAGTAGGTGGGGAAGCCCATCTGCTCCATCACCTGCAGTTCGAAGGCGAGGCGCTCGCCGTAGGTGGGATCGAAGCCGTCTCCCTCGGCCAGCTTCAGCCGCGCCCGCAGGCCCTGCTCAGCCACGGCGGTGAGATAGCTCACGGCCGTGTGCCCCTCCGGGATCGGAAAGCGGGGCATCTGGTAGCGGCCGAGGATGTCGTAGTCCTCCACTTTCTCCGCCACCTTGGCGGTGTTGGCGATCGCCGCCTCGATCACCGCCGGCTCGAGGTGATCGCTGAAGAGCTGGCGCATTTCCGCCTCGCTCTTGATGTATTCGGTGCCGGTGTAGCGCAGCCGCTTCTCGTCGGTGATCAGCTTGCCGGTGAGCACGCACAGCAACGCATCGTGCGCTTCCACATCCCCCACGCTGAGGTAGTGGGCATCGTTGGTGGCCAACAGCGGAATTCCCAGCTCGGCACCGATCGCGGCGATGCCGGTATTGACGATCCGGTCTTCGATGCCGCCGTGGTCCTGGATCTCGAGGTAGAAATCGTCTCCGAAGACGCTCTGGTACCAGCCCGCCACCTCCCGCGCCACATCGGGCCGGCCCCGCAGGATCGCCTGGGGGATTTCGCCGCCGAGGCAGGCGGTAGCCACGATCAGTCCCTCGCTGTATTGCTGCAGCAGCTGCTTGTCGATGCAGGCGCGTGAAAAGATGCCGCGGCCGCGCATGCCGCGCAGGTGGCTGATGCTGGTGAGCTTCACCAGGTTGCGGTAGCCGGTGGCGTTCTTGGCCAGCACCACCAGGTGGTAACGGCGCTCCTTCTTCGGCTGCGGATCCTCGATCGAACCGTTGATCACATACATCTCATTGCCGATGATCGGCTTGATCCCGGCGCCCTTGCAGAGCTTCAGCAGCTCGATCGCGCCGTACATCACACCGTGATCGGTGAGGGCCAGGGCGGGCATGCCCAGCTCCACAGCCCTCTCCACCATCGCCGGCAGCTGACTGGCCCCGTCCAGCAGGCTGTAGTCGCTGTGGTTGTGGAGAGGGACGAAGGCCAAGGGGTTGCCGGGGGTGAAGCGGGCTGAAGACGGCAGGCCACCGCAGACAACGGGGCCCCGTGCACCCTAGGCCCGCCGGATCTGGTGGTCCTGGTGCCGCCTGCGATTCCGGGCCAGGGCAGCGGTATGGCTCAGGGCACCAGGGCGGCTTCCGGTCGGCTGGCCATCACATCGGCGGCTTGCTCGTAGTGATGCGCCACCTGCAGCAGGCGCTCCTCTTCCAGCACGCCCGTGATCAGCTGCAGGCCGATCGGCAGGCCCTTGGAATCGAAGCCGCAGGGAACGCTGATCGCCGGCAGGCCGGCCATGTTGGCCGGGATGGTCAGCAGGTCGGCCAGGTACATGGCCAGGGGGTCGTCGCTGTGGGCACCGAAGCGGAAGGCGGTGGTGGGGGAGGTAGGGGTGAGCAGCACGTCCACCGTCTCGAAGGCGCGATTGAAATCACGGCGGATGAGGGTGCGCACCTGCTGGGCCTTCTTGTAGAAGGCGTCCACGTAGCCGGCCGAGAGCGCGTAGGTGCCGATAAGGATGCGGCGCTGCACCTCGTCGCCGAAGCCCTCGGCGCGGCTGCGGGAGGTCATCTCGGCCAGGCTGCCGGTTCCTTCGGCCCGGTAGCCGTACTTGACGCCGTCGTAACGGGCCAGGTTGGCGCTGGCCTCCGAGGGGGCGATCACGTAGTAGGTGGCGATGCCGTCGTTGAAGCGCGGGCAGCTCACATCCACCAGGTCACAGCCGAGGGCCTCGAGCTGGGCTGCGGCGGCCATCACCGAGGCCTTCACTTCCGGGTCGAGCCCTTCGGCTTCGAAGCACTCGCGCACCAGGCCCACCCGCAGGCCCGCCACCGGCTGGCGCAGCGCGGCCAGGTAATCGGGAACAGGAGCCTTGAGGCAGGTGGCATCGCGGGGGTCGGCGCCGGCGATCACCTGCAGGATCTCGGCCGCATCGGCCACGCTGGTGGCGAACGGACCCACCTGATCGAGGGAACTGGCGAAGGCCACAAGCCCCCAGCGGCTCACCCGGCCGTAGGTGGGCTTGAGACCCACCACCCCGCAGAAGGAGGCGGGCTGGCGGATCGATCCACCTGTATCTGAACCGAGGGCTGCAAGGCCTTCGCCGGCTGCCACGGCGGCGGAGCTTCCACCGGAGCTGCCGCCCGGTACGCAGTCGGGGTCCCAGGGATTGCGGCTGGGTCCGAAGGCCGAGGTCTCGGTGGAGCTGCCCATGGCGAACTCGTCGAGGTTGGTCTTGCCGAGCAGCACGCCGCCGGCGTTCCAGAGCCGCTCGGTGACGGTGGATTCATAGGGCGGAACGAAGCTCTCCAGCATGCGGCTGGAGCAGGTGGTGCGGATCCCCTTGGTGCAGAGGTTGTCCTTGATCGCCAGCGGAACGCCAGCCAGGGGGGGGAGCTCCTCACCCGCGGCCCGGGCCGCATCGATGCGATCGGCGTCGGCGCGGGCGCGATCGGCGGTGACCTCGAGGAAGGCGTGGATGGTGGGATCCACGGCCTCGATGCGGGCCAGATGGTGATCGGTGAGCTCGCGGGCGGACACCTCGCCGCTGTTCAGCTGCTCACGCCATGCGGCGATCCCCATCCACCCTGATCCCGACTGCGATGGACGCTATCAGTCGGCACCCTCGCCGTCGTCGGGGAATTCGGTCAGGGGTTCGCTCTTGTGGGTGCGTACCAGCTCGTGCTCGATCGATCCGGGCTTCTCTTCGGACAGATCGGCGAGGAAGGCCGGCAGGGCGGCCTCCAGCGAACGGCGCCGCAGGAAGGGGCCGAACCAGTACACGGCTTCGGGGTCATGGGTTTCGATCCGGGCCCACCAGGCCAGTCCCAGCCCATTCACAACACTCCGCGTGGGCCAGAGCAGGGGATTCATCAAAAGGGCGCCAGTCCTTTCCATTCTGCCCAGGTCATCGGCCTCTGATCCGCCATGCCGTCAGAGCCGGATATCTCCGTCAAAGCCGGAAGCGGCGCCGTAGGCATCACCAGTCTCGGAGGCGGTGAAGTCGTCGCTGACGAGCGCGTCCGGGGCCGGATCCTCAAACGGGGTGCCAGCTCCCTGGTCCTGCAGCCCGTGATCCTCAGCAGCGCTGCTGTCATCGGAATGGACCAGGGCAGCACTGGTGCCGGCCATCGGGAGATCGGCAGCGTCGTGACCGACGGTGCCCAGGAGGGGAGCCCCAAGCTGAGCAGACTCTGGAGGGGCGGCCTCCAGGGGGGCTGGGTCCAATTCGGCCGTGTCGAGCGGGGAGTTGGCGAGATCGAGAGGGCTGCGATCGGCAGGGTCGGGATCAGGGGTGTCGACCAAGTTGGTGGCCTCCTGGATCAGCCCCTGGCTGTCGACAGCTTCCGCGGATGCGGCTGCCTCGGGTGCGTCTTCGTCGTCCAACTCTGGTTCGCTGGAGACAGCCGGCATGGTGACAGCTGCGGCACTGGGCAGGGCCGGCCGCACAATCCGCGGCGCCGGAGCGGAGCCCAGCACGGTCTTCATCCAGCTGCGGCGGGCCACCTCGTAGAGCATCAGGGCCGTGGCCACCGAGGCATTGAGACTGGGGGTGGCGCCCCGCAGGGGAATGCGCACCAGCTGGTCGCAGGAGCGGCGGGTGAGCATCGACAGCCCGTCACCTTCTGAGCCGGTGACGATCACCAGCGGACCATCCAGGTCAGCCTCCTCGAGGGTGACGCTGCCTTCGCTGGCCAGGCCCACGACGCGATAGCCCTCCTTTTTGAGGGTGTCCAGGGCGCGGTTGAGGTTCACCACCCGGGCCACCGGCAGATGTTCGAGGGCGCCGGCGGCCACCTTGGCCACTGAGCCGGTCAGGCCGGCGCTGCGGCGTTGGGGCAGGACCAGGCCGTGGGCCCCGAGGGCTTCGGCGCTGCGGGCGATCGCGCCCAGGTTGTGGGGATCGGTGACGCTGTCGAGGGCCATCAGCAGGGGGGGCTCGCCGATCTCCCGGCAACCCTCGATCAGGCTGGGCAGATCGAGGGTTTCGGCCGCGGCGGTCTGCAGCACGATCCCTTGATGCACGGCCCCGCTGGTGAGCTGGCCGAGGCGGGCCCAGGTGACCTCCTCCACCAGCACACCACTGGCCTTGGCCTCCCGCAGCAGCTGCAGGAATTTGGGGCTGAAGCGCATCTCCGGCGTGCACCAGACCCGGTGAATCGGCCGGCCGCTTTCCAGAGCCGCCTGGGCGGCATGACGGCCCCAGAGCAGGTCCGGAGGAGTGTCGCCGCCGAAGCTTTCCGATTCGCCGCTGGGTTCGGGCTCCTGTCGGCTGGCCGGCGGCCGCTCGTCGCTG
>NZ_JAYGIC010000006.1:0-5946 GCF_034931105.1 Synechococcus sp. CCY9201
GCCCCTCGCCGCCGAGACGGTGGCGGCCGGCTTCCCCAGCCCCGCGGACGACTACATGGAGGCGGCCATCGATCTCAACGAGGTGCTGATCCGCCATCCCAGCAGCACCTTTTTCCTGCGGGTCAGCGGTGATTCGATGATCGGGGCCGGCATTCACCACGGCGATCTGCTGATCGTGGATCGCAGCCTGGAACCGCGCCCCGGGCGGATTGTGGTGGCGGTGCTGGAGGGGGCCTTCACGCTCAAGCGCCTGGTGCGGCAGCAGGGGCGCTGGCTGCTGGAGGCGGCCCATCCGGCCTATCCGTTGCTGGAGCTGGGGGCGGCGGACGATGACCGGCTCTGGGGCGTGGCCATTCACGTGATCCACCCGCTCTGAGCGCTCTCCCATGGCCCTGGCCACGGTGCTGATCGACGCCAACAATTTCTACGCCTCCTGCGAGGCGGCCCTCGATCCCGCCGTGGCCGGCCGGCCGCTGGTGGTGCTCTCCAACAACGACGGCTGCATCGTGGCCCGCAGCGCCGCAGCGCGCAGCCTGGGCATTCCCATGGGCCAGCCCTATTTCCAGGTGCGTCGCGAGCTGGAGCGGCTGGGGGTGATCGTGCGCAGCTCCAATTACGCCCTCTATGCCGACATGAGCCAGCGGCTGATGGCCACGATTGAGCCCTGGGTGGAGGAGCTGGAGGTCTATTCGATCGACGAGGCCTTTGGTCGCCTGCATCGGCCTGCAGCCGGCGATCCCAGCGGCGCGGATCTCAGGCCTGGCGGTGATCTCACGAGTTGGGGGCGGCGGCTGCGGGCTCAGGTGCAGCGCCATCTCGGTCTGCCGGTGGCGGTGGGCATCGCGCCCACCAAGGTGCTGGCGAAGATCGCCAACCGTCTGGCCAAGGGCGATCCCCGCCACGGTGGGGTGTTCGATCTGGGGGCGGTGGCGGATCCTGACCCCTGGCTGGAATCCGTCGCCATCGAGGACGTCTGGGGCATCGGCCGCCAGCTGGCGCGTTGGTGCAGCCTGCGCGGCGTCGCCGATGCCCGCCAGCTGCGCGATCTGGCCAGCGGCGAGCTGCGCCGCCGGTGCGGCGTGGTGGGTCTGCGGCTGCAGGAGGAACTGCGCGGCCGGAGCTGCCTGCCCCTGGTGAGCCTGCCGCCGGCCAAGCAGGAAACCTGCGTCAGCCGCAGCTTCAGCCAGCCCGTCACCACGCTGACGGATCTGCGCGAGGCGATCGCCACCTATCTCAGCCGCGCCGCCGAGAAGCTGCGGCGTCAGCGGCAGCGGGCCGGGGCGATCACCGTGTTCGTGCGCAGCAGCCCCTTCGATGGCAGCCGCTTCTACAGCAATGCCGCCACGGTGCAGCTGCCCCTGGCCAGCAACGACACCGCCGTGCTGCTGGCCGCCGCCCTTCCCCTGGCCGAGCGTCTGTTCCGGCCCCACAAGCCGTTGCAGAAGGCTGGTGTGCTGCTGCAGCAGCTCCAGCCCCTCGAGCAGCTGCAGCACCATCTGCTGGCACCGATGCCGCTGGAGCAGCAGCAGCGCCGTGAGGCCCTTCTGGCCACGATCGATGCCCTGAACCGCCGCTACGGTCGAGGCACGGTGCAGTGGGCGGCCTGTGGCTTGCGGCCCGCCTGGATGATGCGCCGTTCCCGGCTCTCCCGTGCCGCCACCACGCGTCTGAGCGATCTGCCCTGGGTGCAGGCTGGCTGAACATCCAACCGAATCGTGACTGGCGGCCGCTGAGATCCGACCGGATGCGACTGGCGCTGGACTGGCGTGATGACACCGATAAGGTCGATGCATTCCGGAGCCCCTGAGTGACATCCGCTCCGGCCGAAATCCTTCTGGGAGGTTGTCATGAGCATGCAGAATCTTCACCGCCTGGTGGTGGATGCCGAGAGGGACGAGCGGATGCGTGCCCGTCTGCGCCGCTGCCGCAACACCGCCGATCTGATTCGCACGGCACGGCGTCTCGGCTATGGGATCAGCGCCGTCGATCTGAAACGTGCCCGCCAGGACGATCAGCGCAGTCGCGAGGTTGTAGCGCGGCAGGCGGTGGCTGGCTCAGTCAGCTCCCATCAGGCGTGAGACCTGGTCGCGGCCGTTGGTCTTGGCCAGATCCAGGGCATGTTCGGCGCGGTGCAGCAGATCGTTGAAGCTGGTGTCGCCGGCGGTGCGACTGGTGAGTCCACCGCTGATCTGGAGCTGGTAGCCGGAATGGGAGAACACGCCAGGGAGGTGGTGAACGCTCTCGCGCAGTTGTTCGGCGATCTGCAGGGCGGAGTCACTGTCGCGCTCCAGCATCAGCAGTGCGAATTCGCTGTTCCCCATGCGCACCACCAGATCATGCTCCGGCAGCAGGCTGCGGCAGAGCTGGCTCACGTCGCGGAGCACCTGATCACCGGCGGGGTGGCCCCAGCGGTTGTTGATCAGGCGGAAATTGTCGAGGTCGATGCACAGAAGTGACAGGGGCAGGTCGTGCTGCAGCGCTCTCTCGAACTCCTTGGTGCCGAGTTTGTGCAGCAGGGTGCGCTGCGGCAGTCCGGTCACCGGACAGTGGTGACTCATCCGCCGGAGTTCGATCTCGCGCATCACCAGGTCGGCCAGCAGCTTCAGCTGATCGATCTGCTCAGGGCTGGGCTGGCGCGGTTCCCGGTCGATCACGCAGAGAGAGCCGAGCTTGTGCCCATCGGGCGTCCGTAGCGGCGCTCCGGCGTAGAAGCGGATGTGGGGATCGCCCGTGACCAGGGGATTGGTGGAGAAGCGCTCGTCGGCCAGGGCATCGGGCACCACCAGCACCTCGTCTCCGAGAATGGTGTGGCCGCAGAAGGCCTGCTCCCGCGGTGTTTCCCGCACCGTCAGGCCCTGACGGGAGAGAAACCACTGCCGATCGGCTTCCACCAGGGAGATCACGGCGATCGGAGTCTGGTAGAGGCTCCGGGCCAGGGTGAGAATCCGATCGAAGTGGGGATCATCGGCATGGCCCTTGAGATCGTGCCGCTCCAGATCACGCAGGCGCTCCTGTTCATCGGCAGGAATCGGAAAGCTGGCCATGGCGGTGCGGAGACAAACAGGGAGTGCCGGTGAGGCCGGAGGACGGCGATCAGAGCAGGTGGCCGTCCGGCGGCGTATCGCCAAGGGCCTCTCTGATCATGGCGGCGGTCACCGGCAGCGTCTCAAGTTCATCGGCGTTGTCGAGAAAGGCATCGAAGGAGGCGTAGCGGCGCACCATCGGTTCGGCGCCCGGCGCGGCGCAGGCCTGCTCCCAATCCTGATCATCCGGGCGAACGGCGGCAAAGCATTCCAGGGCCTCGGCCAGGTCGGCGCCGTCGCCGATCTGCTCGCCATGCCAGAGAACCTCGTAGAAGCCCATGGCGACACCATGCACGCTGTCTTCATTGTGAAGGCAGACAGCCTCAGGCCGGGCCCGAGGTCAGCTCCGATCTGGCTTCCCGGACCAGCTCCTCATAGCCGGCGCGGCGGCGGGCATCGAGCTGCTCGAGATAGCGACGCTCGTTGTAATAGAGGTCCTGGAAGCGCAGGGCGTCGCTGTTGAGCTCCGCGAACATGGCCTCGATGCGGCTCTCCATGTCCAGGGCGGCTTCCGCCGGAGCCGTGGCTCGTGCCGGATCCGTAACTCGTGCCGGATCCGTGGTTGCTGCTGTGCTGGCCTCTGCCGCTCCCGGCAGATTGGTGGCGGTGGGGGCATCGATGGGGTTCAGCAGGCGGGCGAGACAGCGTTCCAGCGTTTCCAGGTTCTGGGACCTCCAGGCATCGAGCAGGTGTCGGCAGCGCTTCAGGGCCCGCTGCCGCTCGAGCACGGCCGTGGTGCCACGCAGCTGCAGCTCGGGCTGGGCCAGGGCCATGCGATGCAGTTCGCTGGGTTCCAGCAGCGGCGTCAGACGGCTGAGCAGGGCGCTCTGCTCCACCACCAGCTGATCGCCCAGCAACCGTGGCAGATCCAGATCAGCCAGATCCTCTCCGCCATCACTGCCGCGGTTGATCGCCTCCAGCCGGCCGGCCCCGAGGTTGTCTTCCTCGAGGGCGCTGATCGCGGCCCAGAGCAGGCGATGGTGCTGCAGGGCGAAGTCTTCCAGGTCCCGTTGCCGCAGCTCCCGCCGGATCAGGGGCCGGTGCAGCGGGCAGTGGAGGTAGAGCCGCAGCACCTCCGCCTCGGCCCGTTCCCGCAGTCCCGCTTCGCCGGGCTGCTCCCACTTCTGGGAGCGTCCGTGCCAGCGCTGGCCCTTCACCTGCTGGCGCAGGTCTTCCTCCAGCTGCAGGGCCAGGCGGGCCTGGCCGCCGCTGAGCCGCTCCGCCACCTGCTGCAGGTAGTGGCTGCGCACGGCGCTCTGGGGGAGTTTGCCGAGCAGTTCCACCAGGCCAGCCACCGCCTGCTGGAACTGCTCGGCCCGGGCGAGATCGCGGTCGGCCAGCACCTGCTCGATCTGCCAGTCGAGCCAGAGGGGCGCGGCTTCCAGCAGGGCGCGGTACTCGCCGGGGCCGTGCTGCCTGAGGAACTCGTCGGGATCCTTGCCGGCGGGCAGGTGCAGCACGCGCAGCTCCAGCTGCCCCTGCAGGGCCAGCTGCTCCACTTCGCCGATCGCCCGCTGGGCGGCCCGCACGCCGGCGCCGTCGCTGTCGAAATTGAGGATCAGCCGCTTGCTGTCGCAGCCGCGGCAGATCTGGGTGATCTGCTGACTGCTCAACGCTGTCCCCAGGGCCGCCACCGCATTGGTGATGCCGGCCGCATGGAGGGCGATCACATCGAAATAGCCCTCCACCACCACCGCCTGGTCGTCCTTGCGGATCGCGACGGTGGCCCGGTCGAGGCCGAACAGATGCTTGCCCTTCTCGAACACCTCCGTTTCCGGGGAGTTGAGGTACTTCGGTTCGCCGCCATCGAGGCTGCGGCCACCGAAGCCGATCACCCGGCCCTGGCGGTCCTTGATCGGCACCATCACGCGATGGCGGAAGCGGTCGTAGAAGCCCTCACCGCCCTTGCGGGCCACCACCATCCCGGCGGCCTCCAGCAGATCCACCCCAAGGCCCTCCACCTGCTGCAGGTGGGTGAGCAGACCGTCCCAACGGTCCGGGGCGTAGCCCAGCTCGAAGGTCTCGAGAGTGCCTTCGCTGAGGCCGCGGTTGTCCTTGAGGTAGGCGAGGGCCGCGGCGCCCTCGGGACTGCGCAGCTGGCTGCGGAACCAGCCCGCCGCCAGGGTGAGCACCCGATGCAGCTGCTCACGGCGGGACAGCTGCTTGCGCAGCCGTTCCTGCTGGGGTCCGTCGACGGTCTCGATCGGCAGCTGATACTTGCGCGCCAGCTCCAGCACCACATCGCCGAAGCTCTGGCGCTGCAGTTCCATCAGGAACTTGATGGCGTTGCCGCCGGCACCGCAGGAGAAGCAGTAATAGAACTGCTTGGCTGGCGACACCGTCATCGACGGTGATTTGTCGTCGTGGAAGGGGCAGATCCCCACGAACTCGCGCCCCTTCTTCTTGAGCACCACGTGCTCGCCCACCACATCGACGATGTCGGCCCGTTCCTTGACGGCCTCGATCGTGCGGGGGTGGAGGCGGGGCAGGCTCAAGGAAAAGGCGGAGGGGGAAAGGAGAGGAGAGAGGAGGGAGGAGAGAGACTGAGGGCGATTCTGCAGGGATCAGGAGGGAGCCGCTGCCGTTTCGATGGCACAGCCTGGCTGCAGAGTGCGATCCTGAGCAGCCCGCCAGGGACACTCGTGCGCGTTCTGCCGCTGGGGTCAACCCCGATCGAGGCCGCCGCCGTGCGGGCGATGCTGCTCAGCGCCCTGAGCTTCAGCCTGATGGGGGTGTGCGTCAAGCAGGTGGGCGCCCGCATCCCCGCCGCCGAGGTGGTGCTGGCCCGGGCGCTGCTGAGCGTGGCCCTGAGCTGGTGGTTGCTGCGCCGCGCCGACATCGACCCCTGGGGCCGCCGGCGTGG
>NZ_JAYGIC010000007.1:0-2324 GCF_034931105.1 Synechococcus sp. CCY9201
CCGCCCTGCGCACGGCGCTCGGCGCCGATCCTGCCCCACCCTTCGAGCCACCGCCGCTGCCGCCGCTGGCCTGCCTGGAGCTTCCCCTGGCCGCGGCCTGGAGATCCCCCCGCGAGTTCGTGCCGCTGGAGCGGGCCTGCGGACGCATCGCCGCCGAGCCGCTCTGCCCTTATCCGCCCGGCATTCCACTGCTGATCCCCGGAGAACGGATCGACGCCAGCCGCGCCAGCTGGTTGCAGAGGCAGCGGCGGCTCTGGCCCGGCCAGATCGCTGATACGGTGGCGGTTGTGGCCGGATGAGACGGCAGATGGCGGAACCCGGCCACGATTCTCCGGGCTCGCACGCTGACCAGGACGGCAGCCGCTACCTCTGGGATTTCGTGACTCCGGGGCTGCCGGACAACGCCTTTGAAGATGCCCCGGGCTTCAGCCCCACCCCCCTGGAACTGCGGGTGATGCTGCTGGCACACCTGCGGCCGCGCGCCGATTCGCTGGTCTGGGACATCGGCGGCGGCACCGGTGCCCTGGCCCTGGAGATCGCCCGGCTGATGCCCGCGGGCGAAGTGCACACCCTGGAGCGGGATCCGGAGGCGATCGCCCTGCTGGAGCGCAACCGCCGACGCTTCGGGATCCCCAACCTCCACATCCACCCCGGCCAGGCCCCCACCGACCTCCACACCCTGCCGCCCCGTCCTGATCGGGTGGTGCTGGAGGTGGGGCGTCCCCTCGGTGAGGTGCTGCAGGCGGTGTGGCCATCACTCACCCCCAGCGGCCGGCTGGTGATCAGCACCACCAGCCTCGAGGGTCTGGTGGATGCCACCGACACCCTCACCCAGCTGCAGGCCCGCGACGTGCATGTGGTGCAGGCCACCGTGCACCGCATGCAGCGGCGCGGCAGCCAGGCGAAGCTGGCCGCGGCCGAGCCGCTGTTTCTGATCGCGGCCGAGCGCTGAAGGTCGGCCCCGACAATCGGCCGCCGCCCTCCTGCCTGTCCCTGCCATTCCCCCGTCTTGCTGCCGTCCCCCCGCACTGCCACCTCCCTGTCCCGGCTGCTGAGCGGTTGGGCGGCGGGGGGGTTCGGGCTGGTGGTGGTGCTGCTGGGCGGCTGGTGGTTCACCGTGGCCCTGGGCGTGATCGTGCATCTGGGGCTGCTGGAGTTCTTCCGCATGGCCCAGTTCAAGGGGATCCGGCCCGCCACCAAAACCACCCTGGTGGCCTGTCAGATCCTGCTGTTCACCACCATGGCCGCCACTGATGGCGGCGGCTGGCTGGCGGTCGACCTGTCAGCGGCGGTGCTGCCGGTGTCGGGGGCGGTGATCTGCGGCTGGTTGCTGTTGCAGCCGGTCACCGGCACGATCGCCGACATCGCCGCCTCGATCTTCGGGCTCTTTTATCTGGGCTTTCTGCCGAGCTACTGGATCAAGCTGCGCGAGCTAGCCGATCCGATGCTGGCCCCGAATCTGGCCTCAGCCCCGCCGCTGTTCACCCCCGGCATGGCGCTGATGCTGCTGGCCTGCCTGCTGATCGTGGCCACGGACATCGGCTCTTACATGATCGGTCGCCGCCTGGGCCGGCACCCCCTCTCGCCGATTTCCCCCGGCAAGACGGTGGAGGGAGCCCTGGGCGGAGTGGGCTGTGCCGTGCTGGTGGGTGTGCTCGGAGGCGTGCTGCTGGGCTGGCGCTGGGGCTGGCTGGTGGGGGGCGTGCTCGGCGGGGTCGTCGCTCTGTTCGCCCTGGTGGGCGATCTCACCGAATCGATGATGAAGCGGGATGCCGGTCTGAAAGATTCCGGTGATGCCATCCCCGGCCACGGCGGCATTCTGGATCGGATCGACAGTTACCTGTTCACCCCGGCGGTGGTGTATTCGCTGGTGAGCCTGGTGCTGCCGCTGCTCGACCGCTGAACCTCGCCCCGCTCATGACCGCACCACCCGACACCGCCGAAGCCTGCCGCCGGGCCCTGCTCGAGGCCCAGGCCCATCCACCGCCGCAGCGCCGGGATCTGCGGCCCGTGGTGGAGCAGCTGGAGCGGCTGCAGCCGGCGGATCTGGAACGGGACCGGGCCCTGCTGCGCGGGGTCTGGGAGCTGTTCTGGAGCAGCAGCTCCCAGCCCTGGCTGCGGGAGGCCCCCTGGCTGGAGAATCTGCAGGTGCTCGATCCGGAGGCCGGCCGGGCCATGAATCTGCTGCGGCTGCGGGGACCCCTGGGGGGAGTGGCGGCGATCAGCGTGGTGGCGGCCATCGCCGTCGAAGGCCGCCAGCGTGTGAGCGTGCGCTTCGAGCGGGGCGGCTGGATCGGCCCCACCCTGGGGGCCTGGCGCCCCGA
>NZ_JAYGIC010000008.1:0-1665 GCF_034931105.1 Synechococcus sp. CCY9201
GGTGAGCGAGATCGAGCGCCATGCCCGGGCCGTGCTGCAGGGCGGTGCTCCGGCCGATGACCCGTCGATCCCGGTGCTGCTCTCGGTGGATGGCGAGATCTACCAGGAGCTGCTGCGCTACCGGCTGCAGCAGCTGGCCCCCAGCCGCGATCTGATTCCGGCTCCGGCCGATGCCCCGGCCCTGGCCAGCAGTCCGATGGTGTTCATGACCACCCCGGCCCTGGCGAAGGGACTGCAGCGCTCCGATCCCTACCAGGCCCTGGCCCGCAGTACCGACCACCGCCAGCTGGATCCGGCGGGGCCGTCGCAGCTGATCCGCTTCGTGCACACGGCGCCGACCCGCTCCAATTCCGGCCTGCAGACCCTGGTGGCGATGTTCGCGGAGGTGGCCGGCAAGCCCCCCGAAGCACTCACCCTGGCGGACGTGAGCCGCCATGCCGCCGGTGTGGCGGCGATCCAGCGGCACATCACCCGCTACGGCAGCTCCACCGATGAACTGGCCCGGGCGATGCAGCGCAACGGCCCCTTCTGGGCGTCGGTGGCCTCGGTCTATGAGTCGTCGGTGGTGGGGGTGAACAGCCGACGCAGCGGCAGCGAGGAGGTGCTGCAGGCCGTGTACCCGGCCGCCACCTACGCCAGCACCATGCGGGCGATCCTGCCGAATGCCCCCTGGGTGTCGCCCCAGGAGAAGGCGGCGGCGGAGCTGCTGATCGAGCGGCTCCAGAGCCCGGAGATCCAGAAGCTGGCGGCGGATCAGGGGTTGCGTCCCGCCAATCCGGCCGTGCCGGCCTCCCGGGTGGTGGCGGCCTATGGCGCCGATCCGCGGGCGGTCTACGACTCCCTGCGGGCGCCGCGCCCGGCGGTGGTGGAGGCGATGATCCGCACCTGGCGGGATCTGGTCAAGAAACCCTCGCGGGTGGCCCTGGTGGTGGACAGCTCCGGCTCGATGAGCGGCGAGAAACTGCCCTCCGCCCAGCGCAGCCTGCAGGCCTACCTGGCCGCCATCGGCCCGCGCGACACCGTGGGTCTGTTCGACTTCGACAATCGCCTGCCGGAGCCGGTGGTGATCCGTGGCGGTCCGGCTGATGCCGCCAAGGGCCAGGCCTTTGTGGCCGGGCTGGTGGCCGATGGTGGCACCCGCCTGCACGATGCCGTTCATGGCGCGCGCGACTGGCTGCGCCGCAGCCACAAGCCTGGCGAGATCCTGGCGGTGGTGGTGCTCACCGATGGGCGTGATCAGGGCTCGCAGCTCGGCCTCGAAGGCCTCAAGGCCGAGCTGAAGCGCAGCGGTTTCGGCGGCGACGAGCGCATCGGTGTGTTCACGATCGGCTACGGCAACCCCGGTGATTTCGACGCCGACGTGCTGCGCCAGATCGCCGAGAGCAACGGCGGCGAGTTCACCCAGGGCAATCCCGAGAGCATCCTGCGCCGGATGGAGGATCTGCAGATGGCCTTCTGAGCCTGGATGCCCCCGTGACCCGTCCTGCCCTTCTGCCCAATCCCCTCGACGATCCCGCGGCCGTGGCCATCGCCTCAGTGGCACTGGTGCTGCTGGTGCGGCTCGGTCTGCTGCCCCTGGCACCGGCCCTGGCGGTGGCGGCGCTGTTCGGCTGGGGCCTGGCCACCCTGCGGCATCGGTGGCGCCATCGCGGCAGCCGCCTGCTG
>NZ_JAYGIC010000009.1:0-43995 GCF_034931105.1 Synechococcus sp. CCY9201
AGAACTTGTAGCCGCGGGTGGGATCGAATTTCTCCACGCCCCGCACCAGGCCGATCGTGCCCTCCTGGATCAGATCCAGCAGTTCCATGTTCCGCTTGGTGTACTTCTTCGCCACACTCACCACCAGGCGCAGGTTGGCGGCCACCATCCGCTCCTTGGCGCGGCGGCCGTTGTGCAGCCGCCGCTTCAGGACGGCCGGATCCAGACCCGCCGCCTCGGCGAGCTGCAACTGGCTGGGCTTGCTGCCGAGGTTGCCCTCCAGATCGGTTTCGAGCTCCTCAAGCGCCATCAGCTCCTGCACCTGGCGGCCGAAGGTGATCTCCTGCTCGTGGGTGAGCAGTGGCACCCGACCGATGTCACGCAGGTAAGAGCGCACCAGATCGCCATCGACCGGAGCGGGGCGAGAGGAGGGACGACTGCCGGACAGAGGCACCACCCTGGAAGTCGGGGCATTTTCGAGCGAGAGGGCTACGGACACGGCACAGAACTTCACGTTCCTGTCAGCATAACCTGAAGAACTGTGAACTCCTCTCAGAATTCGCCGCAACGGGGGCTCCGGCTGGATCGGGGCAGCAGCCAGCTCAGCCCTGGCCCATCCAGCTCAGCAGCCAGGAGGCGGTCTGCAGGTAGATGAACACCCCGGCCACGTCGGTTGCGGTGGTGATGAAAGGGGCTGACATCAGGGCCGGATCCAGCTTCAGCCGATCGAACAGCAGCGGCAGGGCCGCACCCGCCGTCGCGGCCAGGGTGGTGATCGCCAGCAGGCTGATTCCCACGGAGAGCCCCACCAGCGGCCCCTCCCCCCGCCACCAGGCCCAGGGCACCACCACCAGCAGCATCAGCAGGCCGAGCAGGGCACCGGCCACGCCTTCACGGACAATCGTGCGCCAGGGACCCAGAGCCTGGATGCGCTGGGTACTGAGGCCGCGGATCACCACGGTGGAGCTCTGGGCCCCCACGTTGCCGCCGGTGCCGATCAGCAGGGGGATGAAGGCCGCCAGGACAACCACCTGGCTGAGCACCTTCTCCTGCATGGCGATCACTTCGGAGGTGAAGCCATTGGCCACCACCAGCACTGACAACCACACCACGCGCCGGCGGGCCACCGTGAACAGGTTGCTCTGGAAGTAGTCGTCCTCATCGCCGGCCTGCACGGCGCCGGCGGCGTAGAGGTCCCGGGTGGCCTCCTGCTGGATCACGTCGATCACATCGTCGACCGTGACGATCCCCACCAGCCTCTGTTCGCGGTCCACCACCGGCACCGCCAGAAAGTCGTAGCGCTGGATCGCCCGGGCCACCTCCTCCTGGTCGGTTTCGGTGGACACGCTCACCACGTCGCGGGTCATCACATCACCGATGCGGTCCTCGGGATCGGCCGTCACCAGATCCCGCAGCGAGAGGATCCCCGTGAGGTGCCGGGAGGCGTCGGTCACGTAGAGGCTGTAGACGGTCTCGGTGTCGCGGGCCCGGCGACGCACGATGTTGAGCGCCTGGGCGGCACTGTGGAATTCCTTGAGATCGATGAACTCGGTCGTCATCAGACGACCGGCCGTCTCAGGTTCGTAGCCCAGCAGCTGCGCGGTGACACGCCGTTCAGCCGGACTCAGCTCCACCAGCAGGCGGCGCACCACCTTGGCCGGCAGTTCGTCGAAGAGCCGCACCCGATCATCGGGCGACATCTCCTCCACCAGCTCCAGCACCTCACTGGAGCGCAGGCGCTCCAGCAGGCTCTGCTGCACGCTCGGATCGAGGTACTCGTACACCTCAATCGCTTCATCCTTGGGGAGCAGGCGAAAGGCCAGGGCCTGCAGGGTCTGAGGCAGCAGGCCGATCGCCTCAGCCGCATCCACCTCCTGCACCGGCTGCAGCAGCAACTTCACGGCGTCGTAATTGCCGGCCTCCAGCAGGCGCAGCAGCTGCTGCGACACCACATCAGCCAGTGGGGTGCCGTTGGTCGTACCCCCAGCACCAGCCAGAGGGGTGGAAGGACCGATGGCAGTTGGTGCCCCGTTGACCTCACGCATCTGGTAAAGGGGGCATGGGCCACGACAGATTGAGCTTAGATGTCAAAGCATCCACAGCAAGACCTGAAAATCGAATGGAGATGCATCGTCTTTCTACGGCTGCAGCGAGAAGATAGGGGCCGCTAAAGGGAAAGTTCTTGCATGAAAGCTCTGACGTGAGAGTTGAAGTAAGCTCCGTCCAGCATTTCTCTGCGCTCTTTGGGAAACTTGATCCGACCCTTCTTCGCCAAGGCAATAGCAGCTTCGAGTTGTTCTCCGTAGCCAGATTTTGATGGTTTGAGTACAAGGCCAGCGCCAATCTTTTCAGCGGCTTTTGCCGTGAAGATCTGCTCAAGCCCCGTTCCTATCATGAGCTGCGGAACGCCTGCATGGAGGCATCGTGCAACAGTCTGGCTGCCAGCCATATGCACGACGAGATCTGCTTGGCTGCAAACTTCATCCATCGATGCTGGGCTTTCAAGAAAAATATGGCGCTTGAGTTTGCCCTTCAGGGCATTGCTGGCATCACGTGTATAAATCAGCGCAGGCAGGCCGATCGCTTCCATATCCTCAAGAAATGTCTCCCAACCAGGAAAAATCTTCAGGTACGCAAAGACTTTGAGCCTTGCCGCTGCAGGCCAGGGAGGCAGCGCAATGCCGGGAACATCAGATGGCGGCATGCCAACATAGTCTCCTATGGATCTGGCTCCAAAATAATCAAGCTCTGGAATCGTAGTCAGAAGCTGCTTGTCCATTTGCTCGATGATATCTTTGACATTGGCGATTGCTGATCTCCCGGTCTGAATCAGCGCCTGATTGACAACATCCAAAAATGTCCTTTCAGAATCGTGTAGGCGCTTTTTAACGTCTGGAGTCCCACTGGCATTTGGCATGATGCCCACGAATGGCATATCTGTCCTGGGCATGAAGAACGGCCCTCCCACGGTCCACTTCATGCAGGAGTATTCCAGGCTCGCAAGGAGCGCTGTTGGAGAGGCATCGTAGATGACAAGATCGGGATTGACCAAATCAAGAATGGAATACCATGCCTCAAGAAAGCAGCTTAGTTTTTTGGATCTGCCATACCGCACCATCAGCATCTCTGGCCATGAAATCGGCGTGATGGCACACCCCGGCGTTGTCTCGTATGGCGCCTGGAACACGTGGTGAGGCATCGTTTCATAGACAGCCCGAATATTGGCCAGCTCTTTGACGACAAGGCTGACCTCATGCCCTGCCTCCAGCGCCGATTGAACAAATGGTTTCAGCCGTGTGAGATGGCCCAGTCCGCCACCCATTTCCCAGACACATAGGATTTTCAAGATTTATAAGAGGCTTGTACGGCGACTCAGCATAACAACGACCCTCCATGCAAAGCGCCCCGCTGAATCCGGCCTGTGCAGATGTCTTCCGATTCAGCCTGGAAGCTTTCCAGCTCTGACAGGTTGTTGCAAACACTCCAGTTGCTGCAAGCACCCAGAAGGCATCGTCGCCACACCTCTTGATAAGGGGCGAACCAGCGATGACAAGCCAGTGCCAACCTCAGCGTCAGCAAAGTCTATCTGCGAGATGCCGGTTCCCGAAGCTGCGCTGTGTACTGAATCCCAGCGGACTGCAGGTTGAGTGCACGGGCGGTAGGGCCACAATGGCTTCATCGCTGAAGAATGAGTCAAGACAGATCTGGTAGTAAAAGATGCGCTATCCGGCTGGAAATCATCGCAATAGCCAGTCGAATAGGATGGGGTATGTCCTGTGCGCCAATTCCAAAGTTATCTATCATCCCGCTTCCAAGAATGCAGGCTCTTCCATGCGCCAGCACCTCTTCCGCATCGACAATGGCAGGTTCTATGAGCCCATGGTGATGCATGGCCTCAGGTTTGAGCTCTACATGATCTGTGGTAAGCCAACCTGTTTTGAGCCCGTAGCCGAGTTGAAGGGTTTGAAAAGAATGACTGTGGTGCGTGATCCGATCTCACGCTTTCTCTCTGCCTATGCCAATAAAGTATTTGATCCGCGCTGGCGCAATCCGGAGAATGCTCAGCATTGTGAATTGCCGAGACTTCCTTGGAGCCGGGCCTTGAGCATCTATTGAAAACTTGAATGCCTATCAAGGCATTCCAGCAATAGCTCACCACATCAGAGGTCAGCGGTTTTGCCTGGGAGATGACCTGAGTTACTATGACAAGGTTTTCAGATTTGAGGAGCTAGATTCGGCCATTGAATGGATTAATGCAAGGGCTGGTTTGGTGCTGGAATTCCCGCGACTGAGAACCGATGGGCTAAAGTTGCGCAAGCAGAGCATCAGTAGCCTTGCGGTGCGTCGGCTCACAGATTTTCTGCAGGATGATTACGAACTCCTCGGCGGTTTGTACGGCCCGCCGAGTAGCCCCTAGTTTTGAACCTTCATGGGACAGAACAGTCTTTGGTGGGGCAGGCCAGCCTTTGCTTTGGGTTGTCTTATTGCGTCAGTCTGCGCTGTCCTGGGATAGTCTTGCTTAGCCTGACGGAATCAACAAGCGTGAGTATCAACATCAGTGGGGTGAAAGTCAGAACTGCCAACGGCTCAGAACTCGATCTTGGCGCTCGCCATGGTCAGGTGCTGCTGATTGTTAACGTGGCCAGCCGCTGTGGCTTCACGCGCCAGTACGCCGGTCTTCAGGCCCTGCAGGAGCAGTACGGGGCTCAGGGGTTTGCCGTCCTGGGCTTCCCCTGCAACGATTTCGGCGCTCAGGAACCCGGCAGCCTGCCGGAGATCCAGCAGTTCTGCTCCACCACCTATGGCGCCAGCTTCGAGCTGTTCGACAAGGTGCATGCCACCGGCGCCAAGACAGAGCCCTATGCCACCCTCACCCAGGCCGAACCTGCCGGTGATGTGGCCTGGAACTTCGAGAAGTTCCTGATTGGCAAGGACGGCACAGTGCTGGCCCGCTTCAAGAGCAACGTGGAGCCCGATGCCGCTGAACTCACCGCCGCGATCGAGGCGGCCCTGGCGGCCTGATTCAGGCGCGCCAGAGGCGGCGGCTGGTGGCCAGTCCCAGAGCGGCGGCCGCCACGCCGCCGGCCAGGCTCCCGAGCAGCAGCAGCAGGGCGAGCCTGGGCTGGGCCGTCTGCAGCAGCCGCACCAGGTCGAGCATCCAGCTGCTGAAGGTGGTGAGGGCGCCGCAGAAGCCCACCCCCAGAGCCAGCAGCAGAGTGGTGCGCCGCGGGATCGGTCCGCTCAGCAGGCCCAGCAGAAAGGAGCCCACCAGGTTGACCAGAGCGTTGGTCCAGGCCGTCCCCCCCAGCCAGGGGCCCAGCTGCAGCCCCGCCTGCCAGCGCAACCAGGCTCCGGGCACCGCCCCCAGCCCCACCAGCGCCAGCTCCCTCAGGGCGAAGCGCAGGCGGCGCCGACGCAGCAGGTCGGGATCAGCCACCGATCACCAGCCCCAGGCCCACCGCTGCCAGGCCGGCCAGCAGCGAGGCGGCCGCCAGCAGCCACCCCTGCTGCTCCTGGCCGGATTGCAGCGCCTGCAGCAGTTCAACGCAGAAGCTGGAAAAGGTGCTCAGGCTTCCCAGAAAGCCCACGGTCAGCAGCAGAGCCAGCCTTGGCGCCGCCGGCCCGCAGCGCGCCTCCAGAGCACTGAGCAGACCCAGCACGAAGCAGGCCACCACGTTGACCCCGAAGGTGCCCCAGTGACGTCGCGGCACCAGGGGCTGGAAATGGTTGACCAGCCGGAAACGCAGCCAGGCGCCTGGCACTGCCCCCAGGGCCACCAGCAGGGCGTCTCGCATCAGCAGGCGGCTCAGGCTCGTTCACCGCAACCCAGATCTGCCAACCAGCCGCAGGCCGATCCGCTCCTGACGCGCAACCATCGCCGACCACCGAAGCCCGACCAGATCCGCAGCACGTGCAAGGGTTCACCCACGGCCACCGTTGCCAGAGCCGGCGCGCTGCGCTCAGGGGCAATGCGGAGCGCGAGCACCCCAGACGACAACAGAGGCTCATCCAGCTGGCGTCTTCGCACGGCGGGCACACTGCGCTCCGCACCTCCGGCTGGCAGACCCACCGGAGCAATCAGGGCGAAGCCCAGCAAGACGGACCAGCGCCAACCTGAAGCAGCCGGAGGGTTGATGATGTCAGTGACCATCAGATATCGAGCTGGGCGAGATCCAGCTCGGCGCTGTGGGTTTCGATGAATTCGCGGCGGGGAGCCACCTTGTCGCCCATCAGGATGGTGAAGATGCGGTCGGCTTCGAGGGCATCTTCGATCTCCACCCGCTTCATCGTGCGGGTGGTGGGATCCATGGTGGTTTCCCAGAGCTGCTTGGGCATCATTTCGCCGAGGCCCTTGAAGCGCTGGATGGTGAAATTGGCCTTCTCTCCGAAACCATCAACGGTCTTCTTGAGATCGGCCTCGTTGTAACAGTAGGAATGCTTCTTGCCGCGTTCCACCTTGTAGAGCGGCGGACAGGCGATGTAGATGTAACCGCCCTCCACCAGAGCCTTCTGATAGCGGTAGAAGAAGGTCAGCAGCAAGGTGCGGATGTGGGCGCCGTCCACGTCGGCGTCGGTCATGATCACGATCCGGTGGTAGCGCAGATTCTTTTCATCGAAATCTTCGCCTTTGATGCCGAGGCCAAGGGCCGTGATCAGGGCCTGGATCTCAGTGTTTTTGTAGATCTTGGCGTCGTCGGTCTTCTCGATATTGAGGATCTTGCCCCGCAGCGGCAGGATCGCCTGGAAGCGGCGGTCGCGGCCCTGCTTGGCCGAGCCACCGGCGGAATCCCCCTCGACGATGTAGATCTCCGATTCGCTCGGATCGCGGGTGGAGCAATCGGCCAGCTTGCCGGGCAGGGTGGAACTCTCGAGCACACTCTTGCGCCGCACCAGCTCGCGGGCCCGCCGGGCCGCCTCGGCGGCATTGAAGGCCTGGATCGCCTTCTCCAGGATCAGGTCGATCACGGCGGGATGAAATTCCAGGTATTGGCTCAGCGACTCGCCCACCAGCGAGTCGACAATGCCGCGCACCTCGGTGTTGCCGAGTTTGGTCTTGGTCTGGCCCTCGAATTCGGGGTCAGGCACCTTCACGGATAACACGGCCGTGAGACCCTCGCGGATGTTCTCGCCGGCGAGGTTGGCGTCGGCATCCTTGCGTTTGCCGCGCTTCTTGGCAAAGGTGTTGAGGGTGCGGGTCAGCACCGTCTTGAGGCCCTCGATATGGGTGCCACCATCGACGGTGCGGATGTTGTTGGCGAAGCCGAGGATGCTGTCGGAATAGGCATCCACACACCACTGCAGGGCCGCTTCGACCTGAACGCCTTCCTTTTCAGAGTTGACGTAAATGATGTCGGGATGGAGCGGATCCTTGCCGGCATTCATGTAGGCGACATACTCCTTGATGCCGCCTTCATAGAAATAAATTTCCTCATGGGCGGCATCGTCCGCGCCCCGGGCCGTGGTTCGCTCGTCTCGGAAGACGATGCGCACGCCTCCGTTGAGATAGGCCAGCTCCCGCAGCCGCGCCGACAGGGTGGCGTAGTCGAAGACGATGCCGGTGGAGAAGATCTCCAGATCGGGCAGAAAACGCACCGAGGTGCCGGTACGGCCTTCCTCGCCGGGCTCGGAACGGAGCGAACCGATCGGGTTGCCGCGCTCGAAGCGCTGGCGGTGCACCTGGTTCTGGCGGTACACGGTCACTTCCACCCATTCACTCAGGGCGTTCACCACCGACACGCCCACGCCGTGCAGGCCGCCGGACACCTTGTAACCGCCGGAGCCGAACTTGCCGCCGGCGTGGAGCACGGTGAGCACCGTTTCCAGGGCACTCTTGCCGGTGCGGGGATGGATATCGGTGGGGATGCCGCGGCCGTTGTCGGTCACCGCACAGGAGCCATCCTCATGCAGCACCACCAGAATCTCGGTGCAGTGCCCGGCCAGGGCCTCGTCGACTGAGTTGTCCACCACCTCGTAGACAAGGTGGTGCAGGCCCCGCGGACCGGTGGAGCCGATGTACATGCCGGGCCGCTTGCGCACCGGCTCCAGCCCTTCCAGCACCTGGATCTGCTCGGCGCCGTAGGCGGCCTGGACTTTGGTGGCGTCGCTCATGCGGTTGGGTGTCCCCAGGGAGTCGGCACAGGACGGCGAGATCCCGGGGCAGAGAGGGGCGGAAGCCCTGCTCAGGCCTTGCCGCGGCGGGCAATCTATCACTGGCTTCCTGCAGGGGCTCTCAGCCGCTTCTGCGGCTCCATTTGAACGGGGGATGCAGACTGGCTGCGATTGCTCCCCCTTCCGCCGTGCCCCTCGCGCCCGTCGGCGCCGCCACCGCCGGGGACCCTCGCCCCCTGGTGATCGTGCTGCTCGGCCCCACCGCCAGCGGCAAGACGGATCTGGGGATCGAGCTGGCCGAACACTTCGATCTGGCCGTGCTGTCGGTGGATTCGCGCCAGCTCTATGCCGAGATGGACCTGGGCACCGCCAAGCCCACGCCGGAGCAGCGACGCCGGGTGCGCCATGAGCTGCTGGATCTGCGGCGCCCCGACCAGCCGATCAACCTCCAGGAGTTCCGCATCCTGGCCTCAGAAGCAATCGCCCGGGAGCACGCCCGCCGCGGCGCGGCCCTGCTGGTGGGGGGCAGCGGCCTCTATCTCCAGGCCCTCACCCAGGGATTGGAGCCGCCGCGGGTGCCGCCCCAGCCCGAGCTGAGGGCCCAGCTCAGCGCCCTGGGCCAGCCCACCTGCCACCAGCTTCTGAGCCAGGCCGATCCCGAGGCGGCCGCCCGCATCGCCCCGGCCGATGCGGTCCGCACCCAGCGCGCCCTCGAGGTGCTCTACGCCAGCGGCCAACCCCTCTCCAGCCAGCAGAGCCGCAACCCACCCCCGTGGCGCGTGCTGGAACTGGGCCTCAATCCAGCCGACCTGCACCAGCGCATCGCCCGCCGCACCGGCCAGCTCTATGACGCCGGCCTGGTGGCCGAAACCGAACGGCTGATCGTGCGCTACGGCAGCACCCTGCCCCTGCTGGACACGATCGGCTATGGCGAGGCGCGCAGCCTGCTGCAGGGCCGGTTGAACGAGGCGGAGGCCCGCGCCCTCACCGAGCAACGCACCCGTCAGTTCGCCAAGCGGCAGCGCACCTGGTTCCGGCGCCAGCACCAGCCCCACTGGCTGGGGCAAGCGGATCAGGTTGGTGATCTCCCGCAACAGGCCAGACAAGAGATCGCGGCCGTTCTAGGGTGAAGCTCTGCAGACCCTGGGCAGACCCTCAGGTGTCCAAGCCAGCAAACCTTCGCCCCTCTGAATGCCTCCCCGTCCCCGTTTTGACCGCCGTGCTCCCGTCCGGGAGCTGCCCAACATCAACGACCGGATCAATTACCCCAACCTCAGGGTGGTCGATGCCGATGGCAGTCAGCTGGGGGTGATCACGCGGGAGGCTGCCCTGGCCGTTGCCGTCGATCGGGAACTGGATCTGGTGCTGGTGAGCGAGAAGGCCGATCCTCCGGTCTGCCGGATCATGGATTACGGCAAGTTCAAGTTCGAGCAGGAAAAAAAGGCCAAGGAAGCCAAGAAGAAATCGCATCAGACCGAAGTCAAGGAGGTCAAGATGCGCTACAAGATCGATTCGCACGACTACCAGGTGCGGATCGGCCAGGCCCTGCGCTTTCTCAAGTCCGGCGACAAGGTCAAGTGCACGGTGATCTTCCGCGGCCGCGAGATCCAGCACACCGCCCTGGCGGAGCAGTTGCTGTTCCGGATGGCCAAAGACCTGGAGGAGATGGCCGAGATCCAGCAGTCTCCCAAGCGGGAAGGCCGCAACATGATCATGTTCCTGACGCCACGTAAGCAGGCCGTCGCCAAGTCCGGCGGTGGCGGAGGCAGCGCCAGCCCCAGGCCGAAGGCGGAGATCAGCAAGCCCGAAAAGACGGAAACCAGGGTGATTGAATCCAGGGTGCAAGCCACCGCCGGCTGAAGCACGGCCGTCTGCAAGACCAGCTGGTGGCGTTCGGGCCGAGGGCCCCTGACTCAGAGGGTTTCGGCGAAAAACTCCAGCAGGGCAGCCCAGCCGAGGGCTGCCGCTGCGGAGTTGTAGTCGTCGCGGACATTGCACAGGAAACCGTGGCCGGCCTCCACCTCCAGATAGCGGTGCCGGGCTTCAGGGGGGCCATCAGCCCTGATCCGGTTGGCCGCCTCCAGGGCTGAGCGGATCGCTGCCGCATCGGCCTGTGGGATCAGGGGATCCTGGCGCCCACAGACGCAGAGCAACCGGCCAGGAATCCGGTCCACCTCCCTGAGGCTGGGGGGACCACCACCGGGGCGGCCGCTGGCCACGCCGGCACCATAGAAATCCGCTGTGGCGGCGATGGCCGGCAACGTTGCGCTCAGCAGGGCGGCATGGCCGCCGAAGCAGAAGCCCAGGCAGCCCAGGCCCACGGACCGCCCCTCAGACTCACTGAGGCCCCCGCTGGAGCCCTCGCCGAGGCCCATGGCCTCCAGCTCGAGGCCCATGGCCTCCAGCTGCCCAGTCAGCCAGGCGGCGGCCGCCGCTGCATCAGCAAGGATCTGTGCGGTGGTGGTCTGGTCCTTGTGGTGCCTCCCCTCCGCCAGGCTGGCGGCGTCGTAGGGGAGATCCAGTTCCGGCGCCGTGCGCGAGAACAGGGGCATCGCCAGGGCGGCATAGCCCTCGGCCGCCAGGCGCCCGGCCATGCCGCGCACCCAGCCATTCACGCCAAACACCTCCGGCAGCACCAGCACACCACCCCGGCAGAACCCGCCGCGGGCCGGTTCCCACCAGCAACGCAGCTCGGTAGCAGCGACGTCAGCTGAGGCGGCGACCGGGATCGTCACCCAGTCGGCAGCGGCCGGAGCCACAGAGGTCTGAGCAGCGGCGGCATCGGATGTCATGGCGGCGGATCGCTCAGCCGCCATTGTGCGGTCGCCCCGGTTGCAAAAACGGACCAGACCGGCACATGACCGTATGCCAACGGGGCAATTGTCACCGGGGGGTTTGATCCTTAGGGTGGCCGGCGAAAGGTCTGTCCCCTCCGGCGTGCGATTCCACATTCAACAGGAAAGTGATATCCCGGCGTCGACCCAGCTCTACAACCAGATCTGTTTCGCGATCGCAGCCCGCCATTACCCACCCGGCCACCGCTTGCCGAGTACGCGTCAGCTGGCGATGCAGACGGGCCTGCACCGCAACACGATCAGCAAGGTCTACCGCCAGCTCGAGAACGATGGCGTGGTGGAGGCCATGGCCGGCTCCGGCATCTATGTGCGCGACCAGCAGAACCCCCGCGAGATCCGTCTACCCCCCGGTCCGCGTCAGAAGGTCCTGCCGGACATCGACCGGGAGGTGCGACAGAGCGTGGATGGACTGCTCAATGCCGGCTGCACCCTGCAGCAGGCCCGCGATCTGTTCACCCGCGAGATCGACTGGCGGCTGCGCTGTGGCGCCCGGGTGCTGGTGAGCACCCCCCGGGAAGACATCGGCGCTTCCCATCTGATCGCCGAGGAACTGGCCCCCAATCTGGAGGTGCCGGTGGAGGTGGTGCCGATGGAGGAGCTGGAATCGGTGCTGGAGAGCTCCAACAACGGCACGGTGGTGACCAGCCGCTATTTCCTGCAACCGGTGGAGGAGATCGCCAAGCGCCATGGCGTGCGGGCCGTGCCGGTGGACCTCAACGACTTCCGCCACGAACTCAACCTGCTCAAGGAGCTGCGGGCCGGCAGCTGCGTGGGCCTGGTGAGCATCAGCCCGGGGATCCTCAGGGCCGCCGAGGTGATCCTGCACAGCATGCGCGGCAATGAACTGCTGGTGATGACCGCCAATCCCGACACCGGCAGCCGCCTGCTGGCCCTGCTGCGCGCCGCCAGCCATGTGCTCTGCGACCGGCCCAGCCTGCCGCTGGTGGAGCAGACCCTGCGCCAGAATCGGGCCCAGCTGATGCGCCTGCCCGTGGTGCACTGTGCCCAGAGCTACCTGGGGGCGGCCACGATCGACCAGCTGCGCAAGGAGATCGGCCTGCTGTCTGCCGCAGCATGATCGCTGCCGCAGCATGATCTCCCCATGCTGAATGCCATCCGGGCCGATCTGGCGATCATCAAGGAACGGGACCCTGCCGCCCGCGGCACCCTGGAGATCCTGCTCTGCTACCCCGGCTTCCACGCCCTGGTGCTGCACCGCCTCAGCCACCGGCTCTGGGGCGCGGGGGTCCCGCTGCTGCCTCGGTTGTTCAGCCAGCTCTCACGTCTGCTCACCGGGGTGGAGATCCACCCCGGTGCCCGGATCGGCCGGGGCGTCTTCATTGACCACGGCATGGGCGTGGTGATCGGCGAAACCAGCGTGGTGGGCCACAACTGCCTGCTCTATCAGGGGGTGACCCTGGGGGGCACCGGCAAGGAGCACGGCAAGCGCCATCCCACCCTGGAGAACAATGTGGTGGTAGGGGCCGGCGCCAAGGTGCTCGGGGCGATCACGGTGGGGGCCAACACCCGCATCGGCGCCGGGTCTGTGGTGCTGCGCAGCGTTGAACCCAACTGCACCGTTGTGGGCATCCCCGGCCGGGTGGTGCATCAATCCGGCGTGCGCATCGACCCCCTGGCCCACTCGGCCCTGCCGGACACCGAAGCCCGGGTGATCCGCAACCTGATGGACCGGATCGATACCCTTGAAAATGAACTCACGCGCATGCAGGCCTGTCTGCAGGAGGTGGCGGCCGGCCGGCCGCTGCGGGAACCCTGCAGCGGCTTGTCCCAGAGTCTCAAGGACCGGGAGATCCTGGAGTTTCTTGGCGACGAGTCGCCGTGAACGGCAGCACGTAACCTGCCGCGATGCAGGCCGGCTGGCACCGACGGATCACCCCGCGCTTCTGGCGCGCCCTCTGGCGGCAGCGGGAACTCACCTGGAGCCTCACCGTTCGTGAGGTGCAGGGTCGCTACCGCGGGTCGCTGCTGGGCTGGGGCTGGAGTTTTCTCACGCCACTGCTGATGCTGGCGGTGTACACCTTCGTGTTTTCCGAGGTGTTCCAGGCGCGCTGGGGAGATCTGGAGGAGGCCGGCTCGCTCGGTTTCGCGATCAATCTGTTTGCCGGGCTGATCGTGTTCAACCTCTTCTCGGAAAGCGCGACCAAGGCGCCCGGGCTGATCCTCGAGAATGCCAATCTGGTCACCAAAGTGATCTTTCCCCTTGAGATCCTGGCCGCCGTGAGCGTGGCCACGGCCTGCTTCCATGCGCTCACCAGCCTGGTGGTGCTGGCCCTGTTCGAGCTGCTGGCCCAGGGATCGATTCCTCCAACCCTGCTGTGGCTTCCCCTGATCTGGTTGCCCCTGGTGAGCGGTTGCCTGGCCCTGAGCTGGCTGCTTTCGGCGCTGGGGGTCTACGTGCGCGACCTGGGTCAGGTGCTGGGCACCGTGGTGAGCATGCTGATGTTCCTCAGCGCAGTGTTCTATCCCCTCAGCGCCCTGCCGCTGCGCTGGCAGCCCCTGCTCCGCCTCAACCCGCTCGTTGTGGTGATCGAGCAGACCCGCAACGTGGCCATCCAGGGACGGCCCCCGTCCGCCAGCTACGTGGTGCTGGGCGTGGCGCTGGGCCTGCTGGCCTGCGAAATCAGTTTCCGTCTCTTCCAGAAGGCGCGGCGCGGCTTCGCCGATGTGCTCTGACTCCCATGACCTCCAGCCCGCAGACCCACGATGCAGAGGTGCCGATGACGCGGCCGTCGGAATCGACCACCGACGCCGTCCTGGTCGAAGGTATCAGCAAGTGTTACCACATCTACAATCACCCACGTGATCGGCTGCTGCAGGCCTTCTGGGGGGACAGGCGCCGGCTGTACCAGCCGTTCTGGGCTCTGCAGGAGGTGAGCTTCCGCCTGGCCCGCGGCCAGACGCTGGGGGTGGTGGGCCGCAACGGCTCCGGCAAAAGCACCTTGCTGCAACTTCTCTGCGGCACCCTCACCCCCACCAGTGGCAGGGTGCGGGTGCGCGGCCGGCTGGGGGCGTTGCTGGAGCTCGGCAGTGGCTTCAACCCGGAATTCAGCGGTCTGGAGAATGTGTATCTCAATGCCTCGGTGCTGGGGCTGAGCCGGGCCGAGACAGAGCAACGGCTGGATCGGATCCTGGCCTTCGCAGATATCGGATCCTTCATCGATCAGCCTGTGAAGACCTACTCCAGCGGCATGGCGGTGCGGCTGGCCTTCGCGGTGCAGGCCCACGTGGATCCCGATGTCCTGGTGGTGGACGAGGCCCTGGCAGTGGGCGATGAGCTGTTCCAGAAAAAGTGCTATGCCCACCTCGAACGCCTCAAGGAGAACGGCACAGCGGTGCTGCTGGTGACCCACAGCTGCCCCCAGATCGTGCAGCACTGCGACAGGGCTCTGCTGTTGCACAAGGGCCGTGCCCGTCTCCTGGAGGAGCCGGCCCGGGTGACGGTGCTCTACCAGCGACTGATTACCGCCGGCGACGCGGAATGGGATGCAGTGCTGGGGCCGGGGCTGCAGCGTCAGTCAGCGAGCGGCTTCCCCGGCAGTCCTGCAGCAACGGCCGAGGCCCTCGAGCCCGCGGCTCCACCCGGACCCCTGCATGCCTGGTTCGATCCCAGCCTGCTGCCCCAGAGCAGCGAGATCTACCCCAGCCACGGCGCCAGGATCATCGACGCCTGGATCGAAACCCTGGAGGGGCAGCGCGCCAACGTGCTGCCCTTCGGTGAAGGCTTTGCCCTCTGCTTCAGCTATCACGCCGACACGGACCTGCAGGGGCTGAGCTTCGCCTGTCACCTGGCCAGCCATACGGGCCAGCGGATCAGTGGTCAGGTCTTCCCCGAGCACCAGACGGCGGCCATGACCCAGCCCGGCCTCGCCTGGTCTGCCGGCAGTGCCTGGAGCCTGCGTTTCACTTTTCAGGGCGGGCTCTGGCCAGGGCTGTATTTCGCAGGGGGGGGCATTTTCACTCTGCACGGCCAGGGCAAGAGCTTCGTGCACCGGGTTGTGGATTATCGCGCCTTACGGGTGGTCGAAGCCGGTGCCACCACGGTGATCGGCGCCTGCCGGCTCCAGCGCGATCCGCCCGAACTCAGGCTGTCACCGAAGCTGCTGTCGCCTCCATACGAGGCTGGAACATGAACATGGAGTAGATGACGTTCCGCCGCATCTGGGTCATCATCTCCAGGAACATGTCATAGCCCTCATTCTTGTATTCAATCAGGGGATCTTTTTGTCCGTAGCCGCGCAGACCCACGGATTCCCTCAGGGCATCCATGGCCTGCAGATGCTCCCGCCAAAGCGTGTCGATCTGCTGAAGGATGAAGAACCGCTCGGCTTCGCGCATCAGGCCGGGACGTTGTTGCTCAATCTGGCCTTCCTTCAGGTCATAGGCGTTGCGCATCTGTTCCTGCAGGAAAGACTTCAACTCCTCCATTGAAAGGCCCTGCACATCCGTGGGCTGCAGATCTTCGAGCAGGTAGATGAATTCCTTCACCTTGTCCACCAGGCGACCCAAATCCCATTCCTCCGGTGGAAGATCGGGATTCACATAGGCTTCCACGATGTCATCGATCGTACGCTCGCCGTAGCCGATCACCTGGCGCTTCAGTTCACGCCCCTCAAGAACGCGGTAGCGCTCGGTATAAACAGCTTTCCTCTGATTGTTCATCACCTCGTCGTATTCGAAGACCTGCTTGCGGATGTCGTAGTAGTAGGTTTCGACCTTTTTCTGAGCCCCTTCCAGGGAGCGGGTCAGCATGCCCGATTCGATCGGCATGTCCTCCTCCACCCGGAAGGCATTCATCAGGCCGGCCACACGATCGCCCCCGAAGATGCGCAGGAGATTGTCTTCCAGCGAGAGGAAGAAGCGCGTGCTGCCGGGGTCGCCCTGGCGGCCGGCCCGGCCGCGCAGTTGATTATCGACCCGCCTGGATTCATGGCGCTCCGTGCCGATCACATGCAGGCCACCGGCTTCCCGAACCTGCTGTTCTTCCAGCTTGGTCACCTGCTCGTATTCGTCCTTGACCTGGGCGATGCGCTCACGCAGCAACTGGATCTGAGGATCGTCTGTCGGGGCTTTTTCGGCCGCCTGGGCAATGCGGTCTTCCAGCTCCAGCACGGAGAGAGCGCGGTCGCCCCAGGCGGACACCAGCTCCTTCACCAGGCTGGAGAGGGCAAGCTCGGTTTCGGGGCTGAGTTCGCAGGGGTAGAGGCTGCCCATGGCGCGGGCCTCGGTGGGCGCCTGGAACGGATCCGCCGGGGTGCCGCCGGCCTTGCCCGAGCCGGCGAAGCCACCACCGCCTTCGGCGGAGCGTTGCAGTGGAATCGGCGGCCGGTGCCCGTCCTCGGGACGAACCAGTCGAGGGAGCAGCACCTCGCGTAATTTGAGGCGTGCCATGTAGTCGCTGTTGCCGCCGAGGATGATGTCCGTGCCCCGGCCGGCCATGTTGGTGGCGATGGTCACGGCGCCGGCCCGACCGGCCTGGGCCACGATTTCGGCCTCCCGCTCCACGTTCTCCGGCTTGGCGTTGAGCAGGTTGTGGGGGATGCGCTGCTCGGCCAGCAGGGTACTGAGCAGCTCGGATTTCTCCACGCTGGTGGTGCCCACCAGCACGGGGCGGCCGGCTTTGTGGATCTCAGCTGTTTCCAGGGCCACGGCCCGCCACTTGGCCGCTTCGTTCTTGTACACCTGATCGGTCCAGTCGGCCCGCGATCGCGGCCGGTTGGTCGGCACGATCGCCACTTCCAGCTTGTAGGTTTTCTCGAATTCCACCTCCTCGGTCTTGGCGGTGCCGGTCATGCCGGCCAGGCGCGGATAGAGAAGGAAGAAGTTCTGGTAGGTGATCGAGGCGAGGGTCTGGGTTTCCGGCTGAATCGGCAGGCCTTCCTTGGCTTCGATCGCCTGGTGCTGGCCGTCACTCCAGCGGCGCCCGGGCATCACCCGACCGGTGAACTCATCGACGATCACGGCATCCTCGCCGCGCACGATGTAGTTCACATCCTTGATGAACAGCTCTTTGGCCTTGATGGCGTTGTTGATGTAGTGCGCCCAGGGGTCGGCCGGGTCAAACAGGTCGCTCACCCCGAGCATCTCCTCGGCCTTGGCGAATCCCTCATCGGTGAGGGTGCAGCTGCGTTGTTTTTCGTCGACTTCGTAATCCCCCTCTGGATCGATGCCGTCTTTGCCGAGTTCGGCGGCCCGCACCAGCCGTGCCGCCACCTCGGCCGCCTTCTGGTACTTCTCCTGGGGCCGTTCCACCTGGCCGGAGATGATCAGCGGTGTGCGGGCTTCGTCGATCAGGATCGAGTCGACCTCGTCGATCACGCAGTAGTGGAACTCGCGCTGCACGACCTCGGCGATGTCGCTGGCCATGTTGTCGCGCAGGTAGTCGAAGCCCAGCTCGCTGTTGGTGGCGTAGGTGATGTCGCAGCCGTAGTTGCGGCGGCGCTCGGTGGGCACCATCTCCTGCTGGATCAGCCCCACCGAAAGCCCGAGGAAGCGGTGGATCTGCCCCATCCACTCGGCATCGCGGCGGGCGAGGTAGTCGTTCACCGTCACCACGTGCACGCCACGGCCGGTGAGGGCATTGAGGTAGGCGGGCAGTGTGGCCACCAGGGTCTTGCCTTCGCCGGTCTTCATCTCGGCGATCTGGCCGTTGTGCAGCACCATGCCGCCGATCAGCTGCACATCGAAGTGGCGCATGCCGAGCACCCGCTTGCCCGCCTCGCGTACCACCGCGAAGGCCTGGGGCAGAAGCTCGTCGAGGAGTTTGCGCTCCCGGCTCTGAACCGCCTCGAGGTTGCCGCCGCCGCTGCGGGCGTTCTCCAGCTTCTGGCGGAACTCGGCCGTGAGGCCCCGCAGCTCATCGTCGCTGAGGGGAGCGACCTCCTCCTCGAGCAGGTTGATATCGGAAACGATCGGCTGGTAGCGCTTCAGCTTGCGGGCATTGGGATCACCCAGCAGCAGCTTGAGCATGGACCGGAACCTACCGAGCTTTTGGCACCCTACCTGGGTGCTCCGGGGCTGGAGAGCCCGCCTCTGCGTCCGCCTGCACCGGCAACCAGTCGAGGATGCCGAGCTTGGCGAGCCACACCAGGGAGGCGCGCACGAACGGCCGGCGGTTGGGGGCGAAGGCCGCCTCGATCGTTGCGGCGTCCAGACCGATGGTCGGTTCGGCCCGGGCCAGCAGCTCCAGCATCTGCTGGGTCTCCCGGGGGGAGGCTCGCAGGCCGGGAAAAAACCGATCCAGCTCGACGCCTCTGATCCTGTTCAGGGAATGGGCACCCATCCCCTGCCGGAAGCGAAGCCGCCGGGTCGGCTCGAGCACCTGGCTGGCGAAGCCGGCGAAGTCGGCGAAGGGATCACCCCGCAGCGGATGCAGCCGATGGGGATGGGGCAGGGGCAGCGGCGGGGCCTGGTGGCGCCGGTCGGCCAGGTCAGCGAAGAGATCGTTGTACTGGCTCACCACCACGGGCCAGGAGAACATCTCCCTGGCACGCTTCTGCCCGGCGGCGCCCATGCTGCGCCGCAGCTCGGGCGAGTCGATCAGACGGGTCAGCGCGGCGGCGGCCTCTCCCACGTGGACGGCGGTGTGCTGAGCCACAGCCCCCACGTAGGTCTGATAGGTCTCCTGCGAAAAGCTGTGGAGATGGGCGAGCAGTTCACCCGGCCCGGAGCCGGTCATGCCCAGGGTGGGGATCAGGAATCCCTCCGATTCATGGCGCACGGTGTAGCGGTAGCCGTCCCAGTCGCTCACCACCACGGGCAGGCCGGCGGCCATGGCCTCCACAGGCGCCAGCCCGAAGGTCTCCTGAACGTTGTCCACCAAGGAGAGGAAGATGTCTGCGGCAGCCCAGGCCTGGGCCACGACGGCTGGATCGTTGCCGTCCAGGTCGTGGATCTGCACATCAGGCGCCAGGGCGGCAGCCGCCTCGTGGTATCGCCGCCGGTCGTCGTCACCGTTGGGATACCAGCCCACCAGGGCGAAATCAAGGCGCCGGCCGGTCTTGACGGCCGCCTCCTGCACCGCCTGGAACATCGCCTGGGGGAAGGCCTTCTCGAAGAACGACAGACGCCCCACCCACAGCACCAGCACCGCGTCATCGTCGAGGCCGCAGCGGCTGCGCAGCTCCGAGCGGGCCGCCGGGGCTGACGCCTGATCGGCGATGGTCTCCACGTCCACCCCGAGTGGAATCAGCGGGAGACGGGGCCGAGGTGATCGGAGGCCGCCAAAGCGATCGTGCAGATGGCCGGTCCAGGCCTCGAACATGGCGGTGATGGCCTCCTGCACCGCCGGCGAGGTGCAGACCAGCGCATCCCAGTCGTGCACGGGAGCCAGAGCGGCCGCCCCGATCATTTCCCGGATTGCGGGCGGGGCAATGGTATGGATCAGGCCCACCAGGCTGTAGTCCCCATCCAGCCCGTGGGCGCGGCGCAGCCAGGCCAGCTCGGACAGGTAGGGCTGGCCGCGGAGCACCACGCCGCTGCGAGCCGGCAATGTGGTGGAGAGGAGGCTTCCGCTCTCCAGCGTCAGCGGAACCTCCTGATCAGGGAAGAGATCGGCGGCGATCTGGTCTGCGGGGATGCCGAGCTGGTTGAGCACGTTGACCCGGCGGTAGGCACCATGCCGCACCAGCGCACCGAAGAGGCCTGCATTGGCGATGTCCTTGCCGAAGGGGTTCTTGCGGCGTGGAAAGCGGCCAGGAGGATGAAACAGCGTGATCTCGTCGATGCGTGGCAAATTGATGCGTGGCCAAGCGGGTCGTCGGAAAGTCTGCAGCAGAAGCGTGGGGCGAAGATCGGACGGCTCGCTTCCCGATCGGTCCAAGGACCCGATCGCTCCAACGAACCGGTGAACCCTTGATTCGTCTGATCCGCCATCGTCCGGGCGCGCCGGGACTGCGCTGGGGACTGGGTCCCAACCTGCAACCCCGCGATGCGATTGGCCAGCTCCAGCGGCTGTTCGATACCCACAGTTTCTGGGCCTGCGGCCGCGATCGCCAGAGGCTGCGCCGCATGCTCCAGGGCAGCCAGGCCGTGGTCAGTGCCTGGTCAGGCAGCCGTCTGGTGGGATTCGGACGGGCCACCAGCGATGGGGCCTACAGGGCCGTGCTCTGGGATGTGATGGTGGCGGAGGAGCAACAGGGCCTGGGGCTGGGGCGCCGCATCGTGGAGGAACTGATCCAGGCCCCCGGCTTGGCGGGCATCGAACGCACGTATCTGATGACCACCAACAGCCAGGGTTTCTATGAAAAGCTGGGTTTCGAGGCCAATGAACAACAAAAACTGATGATCAAGCAGATCAACAGGTAAACGGAATGACCAGTAAGCGGATGAAGAGATTCGAACTCTCGACCCTCTCCTTGGCAAGGAGATGCTCTACCACTGAGCTACATCCGCAGGTTGGCTGTGGCTTGAGCCACACACCAACATGATCGGCGCGTTCCCGATGGGCCAATCATGCACTACCGGGGGGCGCGCGGTCAAACGCCCGACCGAACCCCGTAGGCGGTGCCACGAGTGGTCGGGGGGGGGAGGCCGCCTGGTGGGAGTCGCCGCTTAAGATCTGAGGAATGAGTGATAGGATCCTGTCCCTTCCGCCGGATACGTTGGCTTTTCTGCAGCGGCACAATCTGCTGCGGAAATTGGTGCGCTGCGAAGTGGTTGAGGAGACCATTGGCACCGTCCAGCTCGAAGATGGGGAGCTGGAGCAATCCCGCCAGCGTTTCAACCAGCGCCACGGAATCAGCAGCCCTGACCTGGAACAGGCATTCCAGAGGCAGAACGGACTCTCTGATGAGGCCCTTGCCTGGCAGATGACCCTGCCACCGAGGATCTCTCACTACGTCAGAGAGCATTTTCTTCCCAAGGCCGAGTCCCACTTTCTTGAGCGCAAGAACCAGCTCGATCAGGTGGTGTACAGCCTCATCCGGGTCGGAGATCCCTATCTGGCCCGTGAGCTCTACCTCAGGATCGCCGACGAAGAAGCCAGCTTCGCCGACCTTGCCGCGACCCACTCCGAGGGTCCCGAAAAGGCAGCCAGAGGCTTGGTCGGCCCTGTCCCTCTCACCCAGGCGCATCCGGCTCTGGCCGAGCGCCTGCGCACCACTTCGAAGGGGATCCTGCACGAGCCCTTTCGTCTCGAGAAGTGGTGGTTGATCCTCCGCCTGGAGAGCTACCGGCCGGCCAGGTTCGACGATGCCATGGCGGATCGCATGGCGCGGGAGCTGTTCGAACAATGGATCGACTCTGAGACCAACCTTAGACTCACTAATCTCACGGCGGCCTCTCCGGTCCCTACCGTATGACCCTCACCCCAGCCTCAAGTCTGCAGCGTCATGCGGCCTTCCAGAATCTGAGCTCCTCGGGCCAGCGTCTGCTTGCTGAGCACGCCAAGCTGGTGCGTTTCCGCGTTGGGCAGGGCCTCACCGATGGCGGGATTCTACCCGCCAAGGTGATGGTGATTCTCCAGGGTCAGGCCCGCCTGCTGGGCCGTGAGCAGGGAAGGATGACTACCCTCTCACGCCTGGGCCCCGGAGACCTGGTTGGTGTGGTGTCGCTGCTGCGGGGTGAGCCCTGTGAATCGGTGAGTGCCGCCACGGAGCTGCTGGCCGCCTGTCTGGACGATCAGCACATCCTGGAACTGCACCGCACCGAACCCAGCTTTCGCCAATGGTGCCTCGAAACGGTCTGGCGGGCGGAGGTGGCGGCGCTGCTCGACAGTCACAGCCATCGTCAGGCTCTGAACGGCAGCTCGGTGCGCGATGTTCTGGCCCAGGCCATCGCCGAGGCCCGGAGTGTTCCCCTCACGATCCCGGCCATTCAGGCTCTGCGGGCCGAAGGCCGCGAGATTTTTCTGGCCAGCCTCTGTGCTGATGGCGGCCCCCCCCTCTCCAGCCGTCTCGAAGAGGGTGCCGCCCTTCCCAACGCCGCCGGACCCTTCGGTCTGCGCCTGCTCAGCCTGCCGCAGGGATTGCTGGACACCCTGCTGCGGCAGCCCGATCAGCCCCCCTTGGCGGCACCCGAGCCAACCCCTGGCCAGGCCGTTCCGATCGCGGCGGAGGTGGCACCGGAATCCCCCCAGGTCAGCGAGCTCAGCTTCGCAGGCAAACCCCGGGGCAAGCTGATCCGCGCCAACGGCGCAGCCCAGGAGGCGGTGGCCTGCCTGCAGATGCTGGCCTTCGACATGAAGCTGGCCTTCCGGCGCGATGCTATCGACAAGGTGATGCAGGATGCCCTGCGGCGGGGGCAACAGCCGAATCTGCAGCTCTGCGGCCAGCTGGCCTCCAACCTGGGCCTTCATGTGATGGGTACGAGGGTGCCAGCCAGCCAGGGCACCCGCCTGCAGACCCCCGCTCTGGTCAGCTGGAAAGAAGGCTTTGCCCTGGTCCGCCGCAGCCATGCGCGGGGCATGACCCTGGCATCCCCCAGCAGAGGGCTGGTGGAGTTGCGACCCGAGCAGCTGGAGCAGGAGTTTCCCGACGGTATCGCTCTGCTGGTGGTGGATCGAACCAACGCCACCCCGGAGCAGAAGTTCGGCCCATCCTGGTTCTGGCCGGCACTGAAGCGCTACCGGGGTGTGCTGTTGCAGGTTCTGGCGGCCAGCTTTGTGGTGCAGCTGTTCACCCTGGCCAACCCGCTGTTGATTCAGGTGATCATCGACAAGGTGATCCGGCAACGCAGTCTTGACACCCTGCAGGTCCTTGGCATTGCCCTTTTGGTGGTGTCGTTGCTCGAGGGGGTCCTGACCAGCCTGCGCACCTTCCTCTTCACCGAGACGACCAATCGCATCGACCAGCGCCTGGGTGCTGAGATCATCGACCATCTCCTGCGTCTGCCGCTGAACTACTTCGATCGCAGGCCTGTGGGTGAACTGAGCTCGCGTGTTGCAGAGCTTGAGAAAATTCGCAATTTTCTGACCGGCCAGGCCCTCACCACCGTGCTGGATGCGGCGTTTTCGGTGATCTACATCGCTGTGATGGTGCTCTACAGCTGGGTTCTTACATTGGTGGCCTTGTCGGTGCTGCCGATCCAGATTGGCCTGACTGTCCTGGGAGCACCACTGTTTCGCAGGCAATATCGCAAGTCTGCAGAGTCCAACGCCAAAACCCAGAGCCATCTTGTGGAAGTGCTGACCGGCGTTCAGACGGTGAAAGCCCAGAATGTCGAGATGGTGAGCCGCTGGAAGTGGCAAGAATTTTATGATCAGTACATTGCCCACAGTTTTGAAAAAACCATTACGGGCACGGCCCTCAGCCAGACGAGCCAGGTCCTGCAGAAGATTTCACAGCTTCTGGTGCTCTGGATGGGAGCCACCCTGGTTCTGAGTGGAGATCTCACCCTGGGCCAGCTGATCGCTTTCCGAATTCTGAGCAGCTATGTGACGCAGCCGATTCTGCGGCTTTCCAGTATCTGGCAGACCGTTCAGGAACTTCGAGTCTCATTCGAGCGATTGGCTGATGTGATTGACACGCCCCAGGAATCGGATGAAGCCGACCAGGCCAAGATCCCGCTGCCTCCGATCTGCGGCAATGTGGTCTTTGAGAACGTGAGCTTCCGCTTTCGCGCCGATCAGCCTCCGGTCCTGAAGAATATTGATCTGACAATCCCAAGCGGAACCTTTGTGGGCATTGTGGGTCAGAGCGGCAGCGGCAAGAGTACGTTGATGAAGTTGTTGCCTCGTCTTTATAACGCAGATGAAGGCCGTATTCTGATCGACAATTACGACATCGACAAGGTAGAACTCTATTCGCTTCGCCGTCAGATTGGCATTGTGCCGCAGGATCCCCTCTTGTTCTCTGGAACGGTCGCTGAAAATATCGCTTTGACGCAGCCCGATGCCGAGAGCGATGCCCTGGTTCAAGCCGCCCAGCTGGCCTGCGCCCACGAGTTCATCATGGACCTCCCCAGTGGTTACAGCTCCCCGGTCGGAGAGCGGGGCGCTGGTCTGAGCGGAGGCCAACGCCAGCGCATCGCCATCGCACGCACCCTGCTGAGCCGCCCGAAATTGCTGGTGATGGATGAAGCCACCAGTGCCCTGGATTACGACACCGAGCGCAGGGTGTGCGACAACCTGGTCGAAGCCCTGCACGATTGCACGGTGTTCTTCATCACGCACCGTCTCTCAACGATCCGTCGTGCCGATCTGATTGTGATGATGCATCAGGGCGCGATCGTGGAGACGGGCACCCACGATGAGTTGATGGCATTGCGGGGCCGCTACTACGCGCTTTATCGTCAGCAGGAGGCAGGTTGATGATCCATCTCGATCAACGCAAAGGCAACACCAACTCTGGGCACCTGTCGGCACCTGAGCAACCCGCCAACGCTGCAGCCCTGCGTCAATCACGACGCTGGATGCACGCCGTCAGCCTGAGTCTGGTGAGCACAACCGTGTTTGCTGTGGGATGGCTGGCCCTGGCCCGCACCGATGAGGTGGTGATCGCACCGGGCAGTCTTGAGCCGATCGGTGCCGTGCGGGAGATCCAGATGCCTCTGGGCGGAGTCGCCGCCGATATTCTGGTGAAAGAGGGCCAAGCGGTGAAAGCGGGCCAGGTTTTGATTCAACTCGACCAGAAAACCAGCCGCCAGAAGGTGAATTCCTTGCAGGAGGCTATCAACCTCAAGCAGAGAGAATTAAATCTGAAGCAGAAGGAGCTGCAGCGCTACCTCGAGCTCAATGCAGCCGAAGCCGACATGCTCAGCAATAATCTGAGGCTCGATACGGAAATCATGAATCGCTTTGAGCAGCTGGCTCGTGAGGGTGCCTCTGCCGAGCTGCAGTTTTTACAGCAGCAGAACAAGGTCAAGGAGACCCACGGCCGGCTGATGCAGAATCGCATCGAACGTCTGCGGCAGCAGGCGGTGCTCGATCAGCAAACGCAGCAGTTGCGTGCCGCCCTTGAACAACTCCGCAGCGATCTGGTCGAGGCCAGCACCACGCTCCGCTACCAGGAGATTCGTTCCCCTGTCGATGGGGTGGTGTTCAACCTCAAGCCTAAATCGATTGGCTTTGCCGCCCAAGGCACAGAGCCGATCCTCACGGTGGTGCCGCAGAAAGATCTGGAGGTTCGTGCTGAGATCAGCAGCCGCGACATTGGCTTTGTGAAAGTGGGAATGCCCGTGGAGATCAGCGTCGACTCCTACCCAGCCTCTGATTTCGGCTCTCTCAAGGGCGAGGTGCGCCAGATCGGTTCCGATGCCCTGCCCCCGGATCCGAACAAATCCGGTGAAGCGGCGTCCAGCTATCGCTATCCAGCCAAAATCAGCCTCGCCAGTCAGGGGCTGAAGGCGCGCGATGGCAAAGATCTGCCCCTGCAGGTGGGGATGTCGGTGGAAGCGAACATCAAACTCCGTAAGGTTTCCTACCTGGAGCTCCTGCTCGGCACCTTCCGCGACAAGGCCAACAGCATCCGGCGCATCTGAAACACTGATCAGAGCCCGCCCGTTGCGCCAAGTGAGACTTTCCTGTAATGTGTGAAACCGCGCACAGTGGACACAAGCGTCGAAGCCCTGCTCCACCCAGCGCCAGGGGGGCAGATCACTGGCTACGACAGCGATCCTCCACTAAACCCGGCGCTGTGACAGCCAGATTGCCGGCCGATCCTCGCACTGATAAACTGTCAAGGATGGGCTTTTAAGCGTACAGTTCATCAGCGTTCCTGCAACTCAAAAGACCACTGTGGCTTTTACAACCCTTCCCGGATCCGCATCGGCCCCAACCACCTTCCAAGGTACGGAAGGCGTTGATTCGATCGTGATCCTCGATCTGCCCAATGAATCGACCAGCTTTGAAGCCAATGGCGAAGCTGGCGACGATTTCATTGCCTTCCAGGGCAGTCAGAATCTTTCCACCATCCGTGGCGGCCAGGGCAATGATCTGATCACCCAGAACATTGTCGATGGTCCTATTGACTTCGACTCCTTCTGGTCCGCTGGCCTGATCAGTGGCAACCAGGGCGACGACGTGATTGGCAACAACCAATATGGCGTCACGGCCATCGCCTCCACGATTAACGGCGGCCAAGGCCAGGATCAACTGTTCATCGGCTCTGTTCAGAGCACCCTGCTCAACGGCAACCTCGGCGACGATCTGCTCGCCGTTGACGGCAACTTCGGCTTCGTCAACATCAATGGCTCCTCCATCTTCGGCGGTCAAGGTGATGACACGATCCTCGTCGATGACGAAGATGAGTTCAGAGATTTTTCCACAAATGTCAACAATACCATTATTGGTGGTAACCTCGGCAACGACACCATCCTGGTCGACATTGACGGCTCCTTCGTGGGATCTAGGATTGAAGGTGGCGACGGAGATGACTACATCTCTGGCGACACCACCTTCGGGACATCGAATGCAGGTCTGCTGATCTTCGGCGGCTCCGGCAATGATACCGCCGAAGGCGGTGATGGCTCCGACCAAATCTTTGGCGAAGCCGGCAATGACTACATTCGCGGCAATGACGGCAGCGACTACCTTGTTGGTGGTGATGGCGCTGACAGTCTCTTCGGCGGTATTGGAAGTGACTACATTTCTGGTGGTGATCTGAACGACATCCTCGTGGGTGGCGAAGACGCTGACATCCTCTCCGGCGGCACCGGCAGCAACCAGTTCCGCTACAACTCCGACGACACTGCCGATGGTAGTTTCGTCAATGTCTCGGTTGGCGGCAACATCTATACCATTGGAGTTGAGCTCCATGACACGAGGGTTGACATCATCACCGATTGGGATGCTTCGGCTGGAACCAACGTGATTGCCAACAACGTCAACGTCTTTAATGCTGGCGCTGTGATCACCTTCGGTGGGCAGGGTGTCGACTCTGACCTCTTTACTGCGAACCAAAACTACGCCATCCGCGGCTCCTACAATGCCGACCTGGATAACTTCACCTTCAATTCTGGTGGTAGTGATGTTCTGATTGGTACGCCCCAAACGGACGGTCCGTTCGATCCTGGCACTGAAGGATACACCGAAAATCTGGTGGTCCTCACCAATGTAGCGTTCACAACTACCTTCTCCCAGGCGAACTTCGTCTGATTCCAACCCCTCTGCGGGTTGCAAAGCTTCTGGAACGTTTTTGGGCCCCTCTTCGGAGGGGCTTTTTTCTTGTGCCAGGTGCTGGGTCGCTATGGCCATGCGTGCTTTCTCTGAGTCGCGGGCAGCAGCAGCACCCTTGAGGTGGACAAGACTGTCGCAAAAGTGTAGAATAACCAACATATTCAGCGCCAATTTATTGCGATGGCTTTTTCGACTCTTCCTGGCTCAGACTCGGCCGCAACAACCTTCCAGGGAACTGAGGGAGCTGATTCGATCGTCATCCTTGACCTGCCCAATGAGTCGACCAGCTTTGAGGCCAATGGCGAAGCTGGTGACGATTTCGTTGCCGTCCAGGGCAGCCAGAATCTTTCCACCATTCGCGGTGGCCAGGGCAATGATCTGATCACCCAGAACATTGTTGATGGCCCGCAGGATTTCTCCTCCTTCTGGTCTGCGGGCTTGATCAGCGGCAACCAAGGCGATGATGTGATTGGCAACAATCAATATGGCGTTACTGCCATCGCCTCCACGATCAATGGCGGCCAAGGCCAGGATCAATTGTTCATCGGCTCTGTTCAGAGCACCCTGCTCAACGGCAACATGGGCGACGACCTGTTGACCGTTGATGGCAACTTCGGCTTTGTCAATATCAATGGCTCTTCCATTTGGGGCGGCCAAGGTGATGACAGCATCTTCGTCGATAGCGACTACTTCGGCTTTGACGCGAATGTCAACAATACCAACATTGGCGGCAATCTCGGTAACGACTACATTCTAGTAGACATCGACGGCTCCTTCGCCGGATCCGTGATCGAAGGCGGTGATGGCGACGATAGGATTAGAGCTGGTGATTCCGATACTGGTCTCCCCATCTTTGGTGGCAATGGCAATGATGCTATTTCTGGCGGCCTTGGTAGCGATGAGCTTTTCGGCGAAGAGGGCAACGATCGTATCTTTGGAGATGACGGAAATGATTACATTGTTGGCGGCAATGGTGCGGACACCCTCGAAGGTAGCTTCGGGACTGACACCATCCTGGGTGGCGACCTGAACGACATCATCGTCGGCGGTGCAGGTGGTGACATCCTTTCCGGCGGCACTGGCAGCAACCGGTTCCGTTACAACTCGTTCGATACTGCTGATGGTTGGTTAGTGAATGTCCTGTCCGGTGGCGGCGGCATTTACGCCCTTGGAGTCAATCTCGATCCGATGTCTGGCGGCATCGACATCATCACTGATTGGGATGCATCGGCGGGCACCAACATCATTGCCAACAACGCCAATCTGTTTGACGCCACAACTCCCCTTGAATCCCTTGATGGTGGCTTTGGTGTCGCAGCTGCTGATTTCACAGCAGGTCAAAACTTTGCCATTCGCGGCTCGTTCAATCAGGATCTGTTTACATTCACATTCAGTTCAAATGGCAGCGACGTGCTGATTGGGGTTAGCGAAGCGCAACCCGTTATCCCGGGTGAAGATGGCTCCGTTACCAGGGCGGTGGTGCTCACCGATGTGAGCCTCACCACCACCTTCTCCCAGGCCAACTTCGTCTGATTCCTGACAACCTTCGGGTTGCAGGACTTGTGGAACGTGACATGCCCCTCTTCGGAGGGGCTTTTATGATTCTCAGATTCTTGGTTGGCCTCATTGGCCTCGAGCCGCTGCACCGAGCCCCACGCAGTCGCAAGGCTTCTCTGTCTTGCATCGGTCGGTCAGGATTTACAGATCTTGAAGCCAAGAGGAAAACTGGCTGAATCCACAATCCAGGTGTAGGATAAAAGCGATTGTATCCTTTTGCCTCGCATTGGCTTTTACAACCCTTCCCGGATCCGCATCGGCCCCAACCACCTTCCAAGGTACGGAAGGCGTTGATTCGATCGTGATCCTCGATCTGCCCAATGAGTCGACCAGCTTTGAAGCCAATGGCGAAGCTGGCGACGATTTCATTGCTTTCCAGGGCAGTCAGAATCTTTCCACCATCCGTGGCGGCCAGGGCAATGATCTGATCACCCAGAACATTGTCGATGGTCCTATTGACTTCGACTCCTTCTGGTCCGCTGGCCTGATCAGTGGCAACCAGGGCGACGACGTGATTGGCAACAACCAATATGGCGTCACGGCCATCGCCTCCACGATTAACGGCGGCCAAGGCCAGGATCAACTGTTCATCGGCTCTGTTCAGAGCACCCTGCTCAACGGCAACCTCGGCGACGATCTGCTCGCCGTTGACGGCAACTTCGGCTTCGTCAACATCAATGGCTCCTCCATCTTCGGCGGTCAAGGTGATGACACGATCCTCGTCGATGACGAAGATGAGTTCAGAGATTTTTCCACAAATGTCAACAATACCATTATTGGTGGTAACCTCGGCAACGACACCATCCTGGTCGACATTGACGGCTCCTTCGTGGGATCTAGGATTGAAGGTGGCGACGGAGATGACTACATCTCTGGCGACACCACCTTCGGGACATCGAATGCAGGTCTGCTGATCTTCGGCGGCTCCGGCAATGATACCGCCGAAGGCGGTGATGGCTCCGACCAAATCTTTGGCGAAGCCGGCAATGACTACATTCGCGGCAATGACGGCAGCGACTACCTTGTTGGTGGTGATGGCGCTGACAGTCTCTTCGGCGGTATTGGAAGTGACTACATTTCTGGTGGTGATCTGAACGACATCCTCGTGGGTGGCGAAGACGCTGACATCCTCTCCGGCGGCACCGGCAGCAACCAGTTCCGTTACAACGAGTTCGAGACTGACGACGGTATTTTCGTCAATGTCTCGGTTGGCGGCAACCTTTATACCATTGGCGTTGAATTCAGCGGCAACGATGCGGTTGACATCATCACCGATTGGGACGCTTCGGCCGGAACCAACGTGATTGCCAACAACTTCAACGTCTTTAATGCTGGCGCTGTGATCAGCTTCAATGGGCAGGGTGTCGACTCTGACCTCTTTATTGCTGACCAAAATTACGCCATCCGCGGCTCCTACAATGCCGACCTGGATAACTTCACCTTCAATTCTGGTGGCAGCGATGTTCTGATTGGTACGGCCCAAGATGACCTTCCGAACCTTGCTGGCGATGACGGATCCACCATTAATCTGGTGGTCCTCACCAATGTAGCGTTCACAACTACCTTCTCCCAGGCGAACTTCGTCTGATTCCAACCCCTCTGCGGGTTGCAAAGCCTCTGGAACGTTTTTGGGCCCCTCTTCGGAGGGGCTTTTTTGTGGCTTGCTTGCATCGCCCAGAACGCTGGGATCACCGTGTTTGATTGCCAGGAACTGCCGGCTGCTCTTGGCTGGATTCTCTGACCTCAAGTGCTACAGCGGCACTTAGGCAGCCAGAGGTTCCACTGCGAGAGAAGCAGGGTAAACTTAATATCTCAATGCTCAACCAGAAACCAGCCTGGCCTTCACGACCCTTCCTGGATCCGCTTCAGCCCCAACCACCTTCCAGGGAACTGAGGGAGCTGACTTGATCGTCATCCTTGACCTGCCCAATGAGTCGACCAGCTTTGAGGCCAATGGCGAAGCTGGCGACGATTTCATTGCCGTCCAGGGCAGCCAGAATCTTTCCACCATCCGCGGTGGCCAAGGCAATGATCTGATCACCCAGAATATTGTCGATGGGCCTCTTGACTTTGACTCCTTCTGGGCTGCTGGCCTGATCAGCGGCAACCAGGGTGACGATGTGATTGGCAACAATCAATATGGCATCACGGCGATCGCCTCCACCATCAATGGCGGCCAAGGTGATGATGCTCTTTTCCTTGGCTCCATTCAGAACGTCCTTGTCAACGGCAACCTTGGCAGTGATTCGTTAATCATTGATAGCGTTGAAGGCTTTGTCAGCATCAATGGCTCCTCCATCTATGGGGGGGCAAGGAGATGACTACATCTCGGTTGATTCCAATGGCGACGGTAATGTCACCAACACCGTCATCGGTGGCAACCTTGGCAACGACTACATTGATCTGAATGTCGACGGCAGCTTCGCCGGATCTGTTGTCGAAGGTGGCGATGGAGACGACACCATCTTTGCAGATGATTCCGAGACGGGCCTTCTCATCTTCGGTGGCAATGGCAACGATGTCATCTACGGTGGCTTTGGTAGCGATCGGCTCTTTGGCGAAGCCGGCAACGATTATTTCGTTGGTGACAACAGATTCTTGTCTTTAATGCTAATAGGCAAAGATTATATTGACATGGAATCAAACAATTTCGGTGATTATATCGTTGGCGGCGATGGTGCGACAGCCTCTTCGGTGGACTTGGTAGTGACACCATCCTTGGAGGAGACCTTAATGACATCATCGTTGGCGGTGAAGATGGTGACATCCTCTCTGGTGGCACTGGTAGCAACCAGTTCCGCTACGGAGGCGAAGATATCGGCAACGGTTCATTCGTGAACGTGCTCACCGGTGGTCAAGGTGGAGGACCCATCTACGCCATTGGCGTCGATTTCCTCAATACAGCTGTTGATATCATTGCGGACTGGGATGCAACTGCTGGCACGAACGTCATCGCCAACAACACTAATCTCTTTGATGCAACCACTCCGCTTCAAGAGCTTGATGGTGGCTGGGGTGTTCTCACTACCGACCTATCTATAGGCCAGAATTATGCCATTCGCGGCTCTTGCAATGCCGACCTGGGCAACTTCACTTTCAATCCATTCGGCAGCGATGTTCTCATCGGTGTTACTCAAGGTCTCCCTCCCTTTGATCCGGGTGCCGATGGATTTACCGACAAACTAGTCGTTCTTACTGATGTGAATCTCACGACCACCTTCTCCCAAGCCAACTTCATCTGAGTCCAGAGGCTCTGCCGGTTGCGGAGATTCTTGAGCAGGAGCCGCAGCAGCCCCTCTTCGGAGGGGTTTTCTCTTGGTGATTCGCTTACGCTCCGATTGGTGGCCAGCTGGCTCAGTCGATTTCTCCCAGGTCGGGGAACTGGCTCGCATAGCCCAGAAAGCTGGGATAGCCGTGTTCGATCGCCAGGAACTGCCGGCAACTCCAGGCTGGTTTCCACACCTCAAAGTGCTGCAGCACCGTATAGGTAGCCACCGTTTCCAGAGGCCCCACAAAGCCGTTGCAGGGCAGAGCCGATTGCTTGCGCAGGTGCAGCAGCTGAGGCCGGCTCAGGGCAAAGCTGCCGGAATGGGGGTTGCTGGCACGATCAAAGTGCACCCGCTCGCCCTCCCTCCAGCAGGCCTCGGCCACGTTTGCCTGGGGACGTCGCTCAGCAAGAAGCGGATGCGCCTCCTCCAGGCTCCCCCAATCGATCGGACCATCGACGAACAGGCGGCCAAGGCCCAGCCTGGACCGCAGCTCGTAGCGGTGCGGCATCAGCACCACCCGCTGCTCCGTGAGCCGGGCACACCAGAGCAGCTTGTCGATATAGAGAGGATCCTGGATCACCAGATCGTCCTCCAGATACAGGCTCAGATCCGCCACCGGATCGCGCTCCAGCAGGTGCTGCCGCGCCGCCACCGGCAGATCGCGCGGATCTTTCAGGTCGAGGTGGTGCACACGAAGGCGGCCGGCGAAGCAGGTCAGCACCTCCTCAAGCCATGCATCGCCGGTCACGAACACATGGCATTCGATCGCAACGCCAGCCAGGCGCTGGGCTGGATACTGCGGCTCCGGCGTGGTACGCAGCCCGCGACCGGCGATGTCGATCACGTCTTCCCGCTCGGCCCTTGCCAGCCCCAGCACTGAGCCCAGGCAGCGGGCCAGGGCCAGGGAACGGGCCAGCCGCATGCCTTCCCGCGATCCATAGCCGTGCGGACTCCCGCGATCGTCGAAATAGTGGGGGATGGCAACACGCACGCCACAAGGCCTGGCCATCCTGTTCATGCGGCACACTGAGCACCACGATTTTAGGTTCCGCCACCTCCAGCCCCTTGAACATCCTCTTCGTTCATCAGAACTTCCCCGGCCAGTACCGCCACATCGTGCGCGCACTGGCCAAGGCGGGGGGGAACCGCTTGGTGGCCCTGGCGATCGAGGAGCCCAGCGAACCGATCCCCGCCGGTGTCACCCATGTGCGCTATGGCATTCGGCGCGCCAGCGCTACAGATCTGCAGCCCTGGGTGCAGGATGTGGAGACCAAGACCATCCGGGGTGAGGCCTGCGCCACCGCTGCCCATCGTTTACGCGAACAGGGCTTCAGCCCGGATCTGATCTGCGGTCACCCCGGCTGGGGCGAAATGCTCTTTCTGCGGGATCTCTGGCCGGAAGCGCCGATCCTCACCTATCAGGAATTCTTCTACCAGGCCCATGGTTTCGACTATGACTTTGATCCCGAACTTCAGGGCATCCCCAGCTGGCAGGATTGCGCCCGCATCCGCATGAAAACGGCCAACCTGTTGCTCAATCTCGAGATCAGCAACTGGAGCGTCACACCCACCGCCTTCCAGCGCAGCAGCTTCCCACCCGCCTGGCGCTCAAGGTTGAGCGTGATCCACGACGGCATCGACACCCACCATGCGAGACCCCGCGCCGATGCTCCGCCCCTGACCCTTCCCGACGGCACCACCCTGCGTCAGGGCGAGCCGATCGTGACCTTTGTGAACCGGTGTCTTGAGCCCTATCGCGGCTGCCACACCATGATCCGGGCCATCCCGGAGCTGCAGCGGCTGGCGCCTGAGGCCCGGCTGGTGATCGTGGGCCGTACCGAGGGGGTGAGCTATGGCGCCGTCTGCCAGGAAGGGGAATGGAAAGACCGCTTTCTCGCCGAGATCGAGGGCCAGTTCGATCCGAGCCGGGTGCATTTCAGCGGCCATCTGCCGTACAAGCAGTTCATTCCACTGCTGCAGCTGAGTGCCGCCCATGTCTATCTCACCTATCCCTTCGTGCTGAGCTGGAGCCTGCTCGAGGCGATGTCCTGCGCTGCCGCCGTGGTGGGGTCGGCGACCGCACCGGTGCAGGAGGTGATCCGCCACGGACACAACGGCCTGCTGGTGGATTTCTTCTCTCCCGCCGAGCTCGCCGCCAGCGTGGCCGAGCTGCTGGCCAATCGTCCCCTGGCCGAGCGCCTCGGCGCCGCCGCCCGTGCCACCGTTCTGGCCGACTACAGCCTCAAGCCGTGCCTGTCTCGCCAGCTGGCGCTCATGTCGCTGGTGGCCAGCCGCGCGGTGGGCTGAATCGGGCTTGGCCCCGCCCTGTCTTTCCTCGCTACCCAGGAGTTCCTGCCATGGCCAAAGCCGGTGGATTCGGAGGCCGCCCCACCCCCGGGGCCACCGGCCGGCAGCGACCCACGCGCTCGGTCGATGCGTTGGTGCATGCGGCGATCGCCGCCCACCGCCGTGGGGATACCGCCGCCGCAGAAGCGGGCTACAGGGCAGCCCTGCAGGCCACGAACCGCCACCCCACCCTGCTCTCCAACCTGGGTGCCCTGCTCAAGGCCGATGGACGCCGCGAGGAGGCCATGGCGCTTTACGGCGAGGCGATCCGCAAACAGCCTGGTTTCAGCAATGTCCGCGTCAATCTGGCCAATCTGCTGCGTGATCGCGGTGCCCTGGACCAGGCCCGGGAGGTGTTGGAGCAGGGGCTGGAGCACGATCCAGCCCACCTGGAAAGCCTCCATCTCCTGGCCCTGTTGCTGTTGGAGCTCAAGAACAGGACCACTGCCCTGGCCATGGTGGAACGGGCCCTGACGGTCGATCCCAGCCACATCCCCTCCCTGCTGGTGCTCACCAGCGTGCGCCTCGCCGAAGACGATCTTGACGCCGCCCAGGGTCTGCTGGACACGGTGATGCAGCGTGATCCCAGTCAGGCCAAGGCGCATCTGCTGCGCAGCGAGCTGCAGCGTTCGCGTGGCGATCTGGTGGCCGCGAAGGAGAGCGTGGAGCGGGGCCGGAACCTGATGCCGGAGGACGACCCCGAGCGTGAGATCTGGCGCTTCAACCGGGCCGTTCTCGACCTGTTCGCCGGCGACTGGACGCCATCGACCTGGCGCGACTACGAGACCCGCTGGCTGGCTCCCCAGATGATCTCCCACCAGCGGCATCAGCACCTGCCCCGCTGGCAGGGGCAGGTGGACCAGCACCCCCTTGCAGGCTCCCTGCTGATCTGGCGGGAGCAGGGGATCGGCGAGGAAATCCTCTTCCTCAGCCTGGTGCGCGATTTGATCGCCCAGGGGCAGCCTCTGGTGCTGGAGGTCTCAGCCCGCCTCCAACGGCTGGTTCAGCGGAGCTTCCCCGGTGTGCCTGTGATCAGCCAGGGGGACTCCCTGGCGGGCCTCGACATCACCGCCGCCCTGCCGCTTGGCAGCCTCGGTCTGCACAGCGGCTTCGACCAGGCTTCCTGGCTGCGCCGCCGCAGTCCATTCCTGCGGCCAGGGGCGGAGAGCGACCTGGCCCAGGTGCGCGCCTGCCTGCCCCACCCCACCCACACGAGCCGGGTGGGGCTCTGCTGGCGCAGCGTGGGATCGATCTATGCCGGACCGAAGTCCATCCCCCTGGCCAGTCTTGAACCACTGGCCGGCCAGGCCGACACCCAGTGGATCAGCCTCCAGCATGGGGCCCTGGAGCCAGGGGAGGCTGAGGGGCTTGAACGTCTGGGGATTCACCGTCCGGACGCCGATTTCTTCCACGATCTGGAAGCCCTGGCCGCCTGGATTGCCAGCTGCGATCTTGTGATCACGATCAGCACCGCCACGGCCCATCTGGCCTGCGCCCTCGGCAAGCCCACCTGGATGCTGTTGCCTGCTCCGCAATCGTTCTTCTGGTGGTGGGGCAATGAGGGAACGCATACGCCCTGGTACCCCAGCGCCCGGCTGTTCCGTCAGCCCAGCCCCGGCGACTGGGACGGTGTGATCACGCAGGTCCACCAGGCACTCGGGAGCTCCATACCATCGGCAGACTCCTGAGCAGGCCGGTCTGGTGATTCCCCGAATCCTTCATTACCTCTGGCTCAGTGATGAGCCCAGGCCAGAGCTCATGCGCCGCTGTATCGCGTCGTGGCAGCAGGTGATGCCTGACTTCCAGATCCGGCACTGGTCGTTGGCCGATTTTGATCAGAGCGCCCTGCCCCTCTTCGCCCAGCAGGCGATCGCGCTGAAGCAGTGGGCCTTTGCCTCCGATGTGCTGCGGCTCTGGCTTCTTGGTCAGCATGGGGGGGTGTATTTCGATGCGGATGTGCTGGCCGTGCGTTCCCTGGAGCCCCTGCTGGGCTACGAGGCGTTCACGGCGGTGGAGTTCAATCCCCTGGCTTTTGCCGCCGGGAACGGCGCCGCCTGGCTGGATGCTGATGGCAACCGGCGGGCAGGCGTTCGCCACCAGGGACCGCCACCCGGCATCGGCCTGCAGGCGGCGGTGCTGGGCGCGGTTGCCGGGCACCCCTTCCTGCGCTCCTGCCTGGCCTACTACGAGTGCCGCCCTTTCCTGGAGCCCGATGGCAGCTGGCACCGCGATCCGATCGCCCCCGGGATCTATGGCCTGGCAGCGGAGCAGCATGGCTTCCGCTGGATCAACCACATGCAGAAACTCAGCCATGGCGTTGTTGTCCTGCCGGCGGAGATCATCGCCAGCACCAAGGCCCAATATGGGCGCAATACCCTGGCTTTCCACTGCTGCGCCGGATCGTGGCGCCAATCAATGCCACAGGTATTCCCTTCAGGTCCGTCGTGAAGAATGGAACGCTTCATGGGGTTGGCTCTCCCATGACTTCGGTGTCTTTCACGGCTGGAGTCAGCCTCGCCCGCGTTTGTCGAAACTATCAATAGAGAGTGCAACTAAGGCCTGGTTTTCAATATGTTCTTCGGCCAGATCAGGATGTCGGCGCGCAGGTGAGTGCCAGCACCTGTTTGAGGTGGCGCTCATACATCTCCGCCACCTCCGCTGCCGTCAGGTAGCGCCAGGCGGCATGGGCGCCGGCACTGGAGTGATAGGCCGTCTCACAGCTGAAACGCTCCACCACCGTTGGTGGTGGTGGAGTGGGGTCATGGCGTGCCAGGTGCCGTGCGAAGAAGATGTCCTCCGGCTCCTCCGGCGGCGATGCCGCTGCTTCGGCCTGGCAGATGCGCACCATCAGCTGGCGATCCCGCACCGAGAGGCCACCGTTGCCATTGCTCATCCCCTCAGGCACCGTGTTGCAGAAGCGGCGGGTCAGCCAGACGGGCGGCAGAGGCTCCAGATCGGCGCCGTAGCGGGGGAAAGCCTGGCTCACATGGCGGCCCTTGGCCCAGGGGGATCCCACATAGCCATAGGCAAAGACGGCAGGATCAGGTGGCTCGATCAGCAACGTGTCGGTCTGAAACAGGAGCAGCTTCGGGGCGGGGAGCTGGGCCCAGAACGCGGCCGTCTTCAGCAGCCGGTTGTAGGCCAGCCAGTCGAAGTGGTCGGCCTCTCCCACCCGCAGCCCGACCACCGACACCCACGCTGCCAGGTCGGCGAACAGCGCACGACTGCGCTCCAGAGACGCGGGCGCCGTGTAGAGCGTCACTCCCCAGCGTTGGCGCCCCATCAACAAGGTGTTGAGCACCGTCATCCGCAACAGCGGCGTGGGGCGATCGTCCACGATCACAGCCCGCAGGTGTGGATCCTGGGGACCGCTCGGCTGCCGCTGGCTGGCCAGGGCGCGAGCCCAGGGCTCGAGGTGGGTGCCCAGCACCACGCTGCAGTGGGCCTTGAAGATGGCGATGCGATAGGCCTCCAGCTGGTGCGTGGGGCTCTGGGGCAGGGGCGACGGCCCCGTCGTTGTCATGGCGCCGGGCGGTAGGCCACCATCACCTGATCACGGGGATGGTTCCAGGCGCCGATGTATTCGGCCCGGTAGCCATGGGCCTCACCAAAACCCTCCATCTGCTGCTTCGTGTAAGCGAAGAAGCCGTGGTCGTGGGCTTCGGTGGGGTTGCGCTGCTCCTGCAGCACCTCGAAGTAGGTGGCGTAGAAGACCCCATCCGGCTGCAGGCAGGGCCGCAGGCGTTGCAGGCACTGCTCGATCGCGGCCGGCGGCAGATGGGTGAACAGCGACTGGGCCATCGCCCGATCCACCCGTCGCCCGAAGCGTTCAAAGCTGAAATCGGCACCCTGCAGCAGCTGGGGCCGCTTCTGGTGGCGCACCGCCGCTGTCAGTTCCTGCTCCAGTCCGGCCTGAAGCAGGGCAGCCTCCTTCTCCATGCCCAGGTAGTGCTCCGGCTCCAGGTAGGGGATCACCTTCACGCCCAGCCGCAACGCCCCACAGGCGATATCGAGCAGCACATGCGACGGCTGCAGCCCCTGAGCCAGCAGGAAATCGAACTGCAGCTGGCCGATCTCCTCCCACAGCCCGCCGACATACCGGCGATGACCCAGCTCGGCCACCCCTTCAGCCCCGCTGGGCGGCAGGCTGGATGTCATCGGTGGAACTGCATCAAGGTGCTGCACCATGGCGCCGGTCATGGCCAGGTTATGCCGTAGCGCCGGGCCATCTGGTCGTAGGTCGGCTCCAGCTGACGCCGCAACTGGCGTCGCAGCTCCTGCGGCACCTGTCCGGCCTCGCCGCCGCCCGCATTGTGCCGAGGCAGCCGCTCCGGCAAGGGGGATGGGTCGAGGCCCAGGAAACCCAGCAGCCGTGGCCACACCAGCTCCGGCCGGTCGAAGAGATCCTCCGCCTTGATCAGCAGGAGCTGCTCCGGAGCGAACAAGACCTCGTAGCGTTCCAGCTGGGGGCCGTAGCAGCTGCGGCTCAGGTAGCTGTGCACCTGGTGTGAATGGTGCTGCGACAGGCCCGCCCGCAATTGCTCATCCGCTCCGGCCAGGCGACCAGACTCAGCGGCCAGGGCCTGCTCGGGCGGCAGCGACTCCAACCCCAGGCGGATCGAATGGAACAACCCGGAAAGAGCCCTCTCCACCGGGTCCCGCAACAGCACCACCAGTCGGGCGCCGGGGATCAGATCATGCAACCGCTGCGGTGCAGCCGGATGGAACAGGTAATACGGCGTGATGTCGCCGCAGCGCTGATCGTTCCGAGCCGCCGCATAGTGCTGCCCGTACCAAATCGGGCCCCGCGCGTGGTTCAGGGTGAAGTAGTGCAGCTCTTTGCTGGCGGGCAACCACACCTGTGGATGATCGGCCAGCAGGCGGTGCAGGCTGGTGGTGCCCCCCTTCTGCGCCCCGAGGCCAACGAAATCGGGCAGTCGCAACCGGCTCGTTTCCCCCACGTTGCCGGGATCCTATGGGGGGCCGTGCCGGCGGCAGCCAGGATGTCGCTGCTGATCCACCACCGAGAGGCGGGTATCGATGATCGTGGCCGACACGTTCCTGTGGCTTCATCTGCCCAAGACCGGCGGCACCACCATGACGCGTCTGTTCCGCGAGCTCAATCTCCCCGGGATCGCCGTCGATGCCGACGACACCCCCGCCAAGCACGATTCCATTGCCCTCAGGGAAAGCCTTGGCCGCTGGAAGGCCGGGCAGCGGCGCCGCTTCATCACGGCGCGGCGGTTGGACGCCTGGCTGATCAGCGACTGGCACCACAAGCGGCGGCACATGAACCTGCCGGATCTCCCGTTTGAGCCGGTTCGCAGCGGGCTCTCCTATTCACTCCGCCTTGGCGGCACCTGGGTGGCTGCAGACTGGTGGCTCCAGTACTTCGGCCTGACGTCCGAGATGTGCGCCCTGCGGCTCGAGCACTTCACGGCCGACTTCAATCAGCATCTGCTGCCCCTGCTGCCGCCGGGCACGCCGGCGCTGCACTCACCACCGCGGGAAAATGCCAAGCCTGTGGTGGACCCAGCCTTTGAGCCCTGGTTCAGCGCGGCAGACCGTGCCCGCATCCATGCGGTGAACCCCCGCTGGAGCGCCTGGGAACGCTCCCTTTACGGTGAGCCCCCTGTCCAACCGTCCCCGGATTGAGCCCGCCGGAGTCCCCGTCCCTGATCCTGCTGGTGGGAATGCATCGCAGCGGCACCTCGCTGCTGGGCTCGCTGCTGCCGGCACTGGGGGTGCCGCTGCCGGGTGATCTGATCGCCGGCGATGCCCATAACCCCGAGGGCTACTACGAACGTTCCGACATCACGGCTCTGCAGGAGCAGCTGCTGATCGCAATGGGCCAGTGGTGGCCGTCGGAAGCGGGGGTGCTGCATCGGCCCGAGGGCTGGCTCGACTTTCCCGCCGTACGCAGCGCTGCCGAGAGCCTCGACCGGCTTCTGGCGCAGGAGCAGCGGCGCCAGCTTGGGCCCTGGGCCATCAAGGATCCGCGCACGTGCCTGCTGCTGCCGCTCTGGCGCCAGGTCGCCGCGCAGCGCGGGGTGCCCCTGAAGCTGGTGCTGAGCGTGCGGGATCCCGCCGAGGTGATGGTGTCGCTGCTCCAGCGCGATCGCCGGGCCGCCGGCATGACCGCCTGGCGGGCCCAGCGCCTCTGGTGGCGCCACAACCGTGCGCTTCTGCTGGATGCCGCTGATCTTCCCCTGCTGGTGGTCGACTATGGCGCCTGGTTCGATCCTTCGGCCTGCCGCCGCCAGCTGCAGGCCCTGGGACGCTTCTGCCTGGAAGCCGACCCCATGTCAGCGGCCCTCGAGGCTGCCGCGGACTGCATCCGCCCAGGTCATCGGCGCAGCCGCCGTTCCCGCGCCGAGCTCCCCCAGGCCCTGCACCCGCGCCTTCGTCGGCTGCACCGTGCGCTGCAGGAGCTGGCTGCGGGGCCGCCCGATCGGGAACGCCGGCAGAGGCGGCTGGTTCGCTGGCTGGCGGCGCCGGGGCGCCAGCAGATTCCGCCGATCGCACCGGCCGGCCGCTCCCTGCGTTCCCAGCTGATCCATCGGCGCGCTTCCCTGGCGCCCCAGGCGGAGGTGGGCCCCTGGTTCGATCCGGCCCACTATCGCCGCCAGGCGCCGGGTCTGGGCCTGGACCACGACCCCCTCTGCCACTACTGGTGGCGGGGATGGCGGGAGCAGCGCTCCCCCCATCCCGCCTTCGAGGGGGACGCCTATCGGCTGGCCTGTCGTAACCGAGGCCTCACCGTTCGGGGAGCACCGCTGCGCCATTTCCTCACCGTGGGTCTGGCGGCCGGCATCCCGCCCTCCCCGGTGGCCGAACCGCGCTGGCTGGCCGGCACACTGCAGCGGCAGGCGCTCTGGCGCGCCGCCCGACTGGAGGGGCTCCATCCGTGGGGGGCAGCAGCTCTGGCCCTGGAGGGTGACGATCTCCAGCAGGCGGTGGAGCGGCTCCGTCACTGGCAACGGCAGGGCTTCAGCGCCGACGATCTGGCCGCGATCGCCGCTGCCCCCCCCGGAAGCTTCACCCTGCCCGCTGGCCTGCTTCCGGATCCACCGCCGCTCCCACAGCGCTGCCGCCTGCAGGTACTGGGCACCCACCTGCACGATTGGCAGGTCCATGCCTGGTTGCAGCATGCACCCCTGCCGCCGGGGTTCTCGTTGATCGATGAGCAGGCGCCGCCCGAAGCGGCTGAGTCGGTCATCGCCCTGGTGCTGAGCCCCCTGCCGCCGGGCCCCGCCAGCCTGCAGCTGCTCGGTCTGGCGCTGCTGCCCTGGGTGTTCGCCAGGGCCGAGCAGGTGCCGCTGCTGCGTCGCCTGGGGATCAATGCCCAACCCCTCGAGCCCGGCGTCGCCCCCAACGGCTGGCTGGCGGTGGAGGAGGCGGAGGCCGAAGCCGCGCGGCAGCTCGGAGTGCCACCCGCGGCGGCCCTGGCCGGACTGGCGCCCATCCTCGCCTTCGGCAGTCTGGGAGCAGAGTGGGAACGAAGCCTGGCGCCACCGATCTGGGGCTGGCCGGAGTTCGACGACCTGGCGATCGAGACCCCGCAGCAGGCCAGGCTGCTGGCCGCCTGGCTGGATGCCTGCAACCGTGCCGGCATCCAGCTGGTGCGGCTCGAGCCCCCAGGCAGTGAGCGGCTGCTGCGGGGGTGGCAGGCCCTGATGCCCCCCTCTGACCCGGCACCGGGCTGGCTGCCGCCCCAGGGCTTCGTGGCGCCACTCAGCGCGATGGAGCTGCAGGGGGAACTGCGCTGGCGGGCCCAGGGGGCGCCAGCACCACCGCCGGTGCACACCCCCAGGCCCGCCCACACGCTTCTGTGGGCCTGGCAAGGCGACGCCTCCGGGCCAGGCGGGATGGTGCAGACGCCCACGGCGGCGGTGTGCATCAGCCTGCACAACTACGCCGACCGGATCACCGCGGCCCTCGAAAGCGTCCTCGTCCAGAGCCATGGACCCCTCGAGCTGATCGTGGTCGACGATGCTTCCGAGGACGGTGGCGAGCAGCGCTGCCTGGCCTGGTTGGAGCGGCACGGTCAACGCTTCGTGCGTGCCCTGCTGGTGCGGCACACCGGCAATGGCGGTCTGGCGGCCGCACGCAACACCGCCTTCAGGCTCGCCCAGGCTCCCTGGTGCTTCGTGCTGGATGCCGACAACCTGCTCCACCCCGAGGCGGTGGCCGCCTGCCTGCGCCTGGCTCAGGCGAGCCCGGCAGACATCGCCGTGGTGCATCCCCTGGTGGAGGTGCTCCAGGACGGCGTGCTGCAGGGCAGCGACTCCACAGGGGCGGCGCCCAGCCTGATCAGCGGCCGCAGCTGGCAGCGCTGCCATTTCCTGGATCGCAACCTGTTGGACGCCATGGCCCTGGTGCGGCGCAGCGCCTGGGACGCGGTGGGGGGCTATGCCCACATTCCGGGCGGATGGGAGGATTACGACTTCTGGTGCAAGTTGATGGAAGCCGGCTACCAGGGCGTGCTGGCTCCGCAGCGGCTGGCCACCTACCACCGCCACCCTGAATCGATGCTCGCCACCGCCACCCATCAGCGGCTGCGGCTGGTGAGCCGCCACCTGCAGCAGCGTCATCCCTGGTTGCAGCTGAGTCTCGCCGCCGGGCCCGAGGAAGGATGGACCCTGGCGTGATGTCCACAGCCGCCGTGGACACGGACCTCCACCGGGCCGGTGGCCTTTCCTGCCTGGTGATCTCCCGCACACCGGAGCTGCTCAACCGCATGCTGGCCACACTCCAGGACGCCCGGGCGTTCTGGCACCCGGGTGATGAAGTGCTCTGCTCCTGGAATGGCAGCGCTGAGGCTGAGAACGCTCTCCAGCCCCCCTCGCCTGCTCTGCCGGGATTTCGGATCGCTCAGCGGCAGCCGTATCACTTCGCCAGCAACATGAACGCTCTGGCGCGGCAGGCGCAGGGTGAGTGGCTGTTGCTACTCAACGATGATCTCATCCTTGATCCCGGCAGTATCGATCGCGCCATCCATCTCCTCAGCCAGCACCCGGAGGTCGGGGTGCTGGGCGGTCGATTGCGCCAGTCGGGCGGACAGATCAGCCATGCCGGGCTGCTGTTTTCCTCCCCGGAGGGTCTGCCGTACAACCGCCTGCGACCCCAGCTGGGGCCCCTGATCGACGCCGAGGGCCCGGAAGCGCTCGAATCAGGCCCGATCCCCGCGGTCACCGGCGCCCTGATGTTGCTGCGTCGATCCGATTTCCTGGCGGTGGGGGGGCTGCGCGAGAGCTTCCGGGTGTGCGGCGAAGACATCGCCCTCTGCCTCGATCTCTGGCAGCAGCTCGGCAAGACGCCCTACTACGCCAGCGATGTGAGTGGCATCCACGATGAGAAGAGCACCCGCGGCACGACCCCCGACCAGCACGACATCCGGGCGGTAGGACGGCTCGCTGCGCCCTTCTGCCAGCACGATCAGGCCTTCCAGGCACGCCAGAGCCACTGGGCCCTGCAGGAGGCGGCGTTGCTGTGTCGTCTCACCGAGGAGCAATGGCACCAGGCCGGCGTGTGCCGCCAGCAGCTGGACCGGCAGCAGCAGCAATGGGAAGCGAATCAACAGCACTGGGCCCGTGAACGCAGCGCCCTGCTGGCCAGGATTGACAATCTCGAACAACGGCTGGAAGCCCTGCTGCGCAGCAGCTCCTGGGCCATCACCAAACCCTGGCGGGCCCTGGGTCGCTGCTTTGCACCGACTGCGGGGCGCCAGTCCTGATCGTTCCGCCGGCCTGCCGATGCCTGCCCCCCCTCCCCCCCTGGAACACCTCTGGGTGGACCTCACCCCGAT